>JBAYGL010000015.1:0-24987 GCA_041666725.1 Limisphaerales bacterium | reverse complement strand
TGATGTCGTGATCACTCGCGAGGAAATTCGGGGCCTGATGGAGGGCCGCCTGTTTGTGGATGCCCCGCCGCTGGGCCCGACAAAGCTCACCGAATGGATCGCGGAGCACCGGAGCACGCTGGGTCTTCATTACACGAGTGAAATGGCACGGCGGATCGACCGGCATTCGCAATACCGGTCAAATTGACCTCGGCAATATCCTGCGTTCGTGACGGGTGTCAGCAGGGCTCCGTGTGAAGGCAATTCTCTCCCCCGATTGCCCCCGTCGGAACACCGTCTGGACAAACCCAGGGCACCTCAACGAAGTCGGAATCGTGGTTGAGCAACCTTTGGTGCCTCCTGTAACCGGGTCCGTGCGCTCGCCGTCTGAGCGCGTCGGGGCGCTGGCCCTTTGACTGTTCCTGTTTCCTCCAACCATGAAAACCTCCCTCCTCCTCACCACACTGTTGATCGCCGCCACGCAGGCCGTCTGCGCCGCAGACAAACCCCTGCTGGCCATCCCGGGCAAGGTCATTTTCGAGAGCAAGCTCGATTCCGCCCTCGGCGCGCCGTGGAAGACGGCCAAGGGCAGTTGGGAGGCGGTTGACGGCGTCCTGCGCGGGTCGGAAAAGCCGGAAGACAAGCACGGCGCGGTGACACGCCTGCCGAACAAGCTGCCGGACTTCGTGATCGAATACGAATTCAAGTTCGCGGGGGGCAAGTCCACCAGCCTCTCGATCAACGCCGTCAAGGATCACATGGCGCGCGTGATGATTACGCCCAATTCCGTGACCGTTCAGCGGGATGATAACGATCACGATGGTCCGGATAAGGCGATTATCTTCGCGCGCTTCCCCGCCGACTTCCAGCCCGGCACCTGGCACAAGGTGCGCATGGAAATGGTCGGGGACACGATGCTTGGGCAGGTGGACAACCTCACCGCCTGGGGCAGCAGCGACCTCTTCAAGCAGGACCGCACGGCCCCCGGTTTCACCGTCGGCGGTCAGTCCGTGGACCTCCGGAACTTGAAGATCAGCGAGGCCACGCTGAATCCCAACTGGGCGCAGGTGCAGGCCACCCTCCCGAAGCCCGGTGAGAAGGTGATGGCTCCGGCAGCCCCCAAGGGAGCCGGCAAAGGAGCCGCCAAGAAGCAGAAGGCCAAGTGAAGCCGCCTGTCAGTCTTGGCTTTCCAATCAACACCGGGCGAAAGCCTTGTTCGGTTGTTGAGTTCTCTCATGCCCTTTTCGAAACGGAGCGCCGGTCTCCGACCCGGCTGCGGCCCGAGAGAACCGAGTTTCCAAGACAGTTGTCAACGGTGGCGGATGAGGCTGATTGGCCCTGCGCACCAACGAGACGCCTCCCGAAGAACTGTCCAGCAGACCGTGAACAGTCTGGGGATAATGTGAACAACCCGGAGTTTGGGGAGTTACCGGACAAAGCGCGATGGGTTGTAGGGCGATGCCAGGGGAACGCAACTCCTTGATGTTACCTTGACATGACACTTTGTTTTCCCTATTCACAGCCCTTAATACTACGAGTGATTCTTCAATTACTCTTTGATTAGTAAGCCATGAAACTGAGCATCGCCAAAGAACAGCTCATCGCGGGTCTGCAAGCTGTCCAGAACGTCGTGAGCACTCGCACGACGTTGCCCATCCTTTCCAACGTCCATGTCCGGGCGGAGGACAACCGGCTTTATCTGACGGCCACCGACCTCGATGTGACGGTGGCCTGCGGTGTCGAGGCGCAGATCAGCAGCCCCGGCACGACGACCATCCCCGTGAAGCGGCTCTTCAGCATCGTGCGCGAGCTGCCCGTGGGCGAGGTGGAGCTGGACACGGACGACAAGAACATCACGAAGTTGAGCGCGGGGGCGTCGTTCTACAAGCTGCACGGCCTGAGCGCGGAGGAATTTCCGCCGGTCCCCAAGTTCAAGGAAACCGGCTCCGTCACGCTGCCGCAGGACAAGATGCGTGCGTTGCTCAAGAAAACATCCATCGCCATCTCGACCGACGAGTCCCGCTACGTGTTGAACGGCGTCTTCATGAAGTTCACGCCGGAGAAGCTCGTGATGGTGTCCACCGATGGCCGCCGTCTGGCGCTGACGGAGGAGGACCTGCCCGCCGGTTCCACCGCGGCCGGCGACATCATCGTGCCGACGAAGGCCGTGAACGAGCTGAACCGCCTGCTCCAGACCAAGGGCGAAGTGGAAATCCGCTTCACGGACAACCAGGTTTCCTTCCGGCTCAAAGACGAGACGCCGTTCTCGGTCCTGCTCATTTCCAAGCTGGTCGAAGGCAACTACCCGAACTACCAGCAGGTCATCCCGAAAGAAGCCAAGGAGCGGATCACGCTCATGCGCGAGGAATTCCTCGGGGCGTTGCGCCGCGCGGAGTTGATGACGAACGACAAGTCCAATTCCGTGAAGCTGGCCTTCACGAAAAACAACCTCACCATCACCGCGAACACGGCGGACGTGGGCGAGGCCCGCGAATCCATCGCCATCAACTACAAGGGCAAGGACATCAGCATCGCGTTCAATCCCGGCTACCTGATGGACCCGTTGAAGGTCGTGGAGACGGATGAGATCTTCCTGGAGCTGTCCGACGAACTCAGCCCCGGCTCGGTGAAGGTCAACACGCCCTTCCACTACGTGCTGATGCCGATGCGGATGACCTGAACGCAGCGGAGCGCCGGTCTCCGATCCAGCGTGTTGGAAACTAAATTGAAAAAAACGCCGGGTCAGAGACCGGCGCTCCGGGACATCAGTCAGGCTGCGTCTTCCACCGATTTTCGGTTCGCCTTCCGCCTTGCCCGGACGGCTTGGATTTGCTAGGAATTCCGGCGTCCTCACACCATGACGCCTTCGCTCAACGACCAGAAGCTGCGGCTTACCCGTGCCTTGGAACGGAAGGAGCTGCCCGATGGCACGCGGCTCCTGAAGCAGACCAACCGCGGCGAGTATCTCGCGCTCTCCGCCCAGCAGGAAAACATCCTCGGGGAGTTCGACGGCCTGCGGACCGTGCAGGAAGTGTTGCAACGCCTGCTGCATCTGGAGGGCCACCCCAAGATCGGCGCGTTCTACGATCTCGTGATCGCCGCGCACACCAAGGGCTTCCTCGCTCCCGTGGGCGCGACTACAACACACGCCGACTACGTCAGGGGCACGCGCTGGAACGTCCGTTGCTCTCCGGCGACCGCGCTGGCGCTGGCGTTGTGCCTGATCGGCGCCGGGGCTTCCGCCGTGGCGGTGTCGGAGGTGCCGCTGATCCCCGACGCCCCGGGCTGGTTTCTCACGCTGCTCTGCGTGTCCCTGGGCCTGAGCCTGGCGAACCTGCTGGCCGGCGCGGTCCTCAGCGGGCTGGGCCGCGAGGTGTATCGCCCCGAGGTGCGGCTGGACCTGGTGGTGCCGTTCTTCTCGGTGGACACGCGGGACGCGCTGATGGGCGGGCGGCGGGTGGAGGCGCTCACGGCGCTGCAGATGCTCGCCGCGCCCTTCGGCATGGCGCTGGTGGGCTGGGCTGCGAATTCCACGCCGGTCTTCCTGGCGGGCTACGTGATGGCGCTGCTGCTGTCCTCCCCGTTTGGCGGTTCGCCCGCGCACACGCTGTTGCACGCGCTGTTCCGCAGGCAGCACGAGCTGCCGCGCTGCGCGGACACCTTTCTGAACCGGAAGTTTCTGGCGCAACTGCTCAACTTCAAGGAGTCGCTCACCGAGGAACGCTATTTCATCATGCACTCGACGTGGGCGGTGCTGTGGCTGGGCGCGGTGTTCCGCTTCGCCTCGGAGCTGCTGACGCGGCAGGCAAGCGTCAACACCAACAGCCTCTTCGAGCCGGGCGCTCAGACGGTCATCTTCCTGCTCGCCCTCGTCGTCGCTGCCCCGCTGGTTTACGGCCTGTGGCTGGTGGTCCTCGCCGCGCACCGCGTGCTGTCACCGAAGCTTTCGTCCGTCGAGGCGGGCCTGCGGCGAAGCCTCGCGGGCGAGCCGCGGCCCGACGTGGATGAAACGGTGAAGTTCCTCTCCGGCACGCTGCTCTTCTCGCAGCTTCCGCACGACGAGCTCCGCGCGGTCGCCGGGGCGATGGAGTTCATCGTCGTGAAACCCGGCGAACACATCATCCGCGAGCGCGACCAGGGCGACCTCATGTTCGTCATCCACGACGGCCGGGTGGAGGTGCAGAAGGAGGACGAGGCCGGCGCAAACAGGCCCGTGGCGCAGCTCGCGCGCGGCGATGTCTTCGGCGAAATCGCCCTGTTGCAACAGGTGCCGCGCACCAGTTCCGTCGTTGCGATCGAGCCCACCGAGCTCCTCGCGCTCAAGAAGACGGACTTCGACCGGCTGCTGCTCTCCACGCTGGGCGCGAAGAAAATCCAGGAGGTCGTGCAGGTCTGCGCCTTCCTGCGGCGCAACTCCATCTTTGCGGACTGGCCGCCGCACGCGCTCATGAAGATGTCCGGGCAGTTCGTCTTCCAGGACTGCGAGACGGGCACCACCGTCCTGCACGAGGGCCGGCACAACGAGAATTTCTACATCGTCTATGAGGGCGAGTTCGCCGTGCGCAAGGGCGGCCGGCAGGTCGCCGTGCTCGGCCCCGGGGATTTCTGCGGCGAGATCAGCCTGCTGCAGGGCACCGCCGCCTCCGCCGACGTGGCGGCGCTGCGCCACAGCCGCTGCCTCAGGCTTGGCAAGGAGAGCTTCCTCCAGCTCGTCAGCCGGGACTTCCTCACCGGCCTGAGCATCGAGCGCACCTCGGACCGGCGCGTCGTCGCCCTGCGGAGGAGAGGAGGCGTGAATTGAGCGCACTGCTGAAACTCCTCCCGCTGGCCGCCGCCGCAGGCGTCGCCGTGATGAACGCCGACGCGCTCAAGAAGAACCTCAACGTCATCGGCAAGGTCCAGGTCGCCGCCACCTCCGGCGTCGAGATGCAGGGCATCGCCGAGGCCGTCGCGCAGGACTTCCTCGACACCAAGGACCTGCCCGTCGAGGACTTCGGCGCGTTCCTCAAGGAGAACATGCGCGAGAAGGGCGGCCGGGAGACGCGGGACAAGTCGAAGGACCCGTGGGGCACCGAGTATCGCCTCGTGGTGGACGTGCCGAAGAACGGTTTCAGCGTCCTCTCCGCCGGGCCGGACAAGGCCTGGCAGACTGACGACGACCTGAACTATTTCTACTCGCTCACCGGCATCGAGGGAAAGAACGCCATCAAGCCCGAGCTGGCCGCGCGCGCCCGCGCGGCCGCCGCGAGGCAGGGCACGGCGACCGCCAGCAGCTCAACCTCGACCGCGAGCACCAGCCGCACCGGCACGTCGGGCACCTACACGCCCAAACCGCCGCAGTCGGCCGAGGAGACCACGCGCAAGGTCGTCGAGTTGCAGACGAGGCGCGCCGAGGGCGGCGACCCGCAGGCGTCGTTTGACCTCGCCCTCCGCTACATCACGGAGAACGGCGTGCAGAAGGACTACTCCGAGGCGAGGAAACTGCTGGAGCAGGCCGTGAAGAACGCGGACTCCCAGACCCTTCGCGACAGGGCCCAGACGCAGCTCGACAATGTGAACCGGGTGCTGGGGAAGTGAGGCCCCGGGAAATCAGAGGCAATGCCACTTTCTACGCGCATGAAAAAATGGGGCGTCACCATTGCAACAGCAGCAGTGGCAGTTTGGCTGGTCGTGGACGCTGCCCGCGAGTTCTTCGCTAACGAGACGATTCGGTATTTCTCAGCTGAACCACAGCGGTTGCTCTACGTTGCCGCCATCGGCATCGCTGGCGGAGTGGGAGCATTATGGTTCGACTGGCTGTCATCTCGTGCACGGCGGCGCGTGAGGGTCTTTGCGTGGGGCGCGGCAGCGAGCACGCTGACGGCGTTCATTGGTTACTTTGTGTTCGGTCTTGCCTCCTTTTCTTCGCTTGTCATCGAGTCTGGCAGCACGGTTTGGATGGCGGTTGCACTGTTGGTTTCCGCTGGCATCGCCGCATACCTCTGGTTTGAGTTTTATCGAGAATTGAAGACAGCAGTCTCAAAGTAGCGTTCAACCCGAACGCCGAAGCAGAGAACGCTGATGAAACGGAGACGGTGCGAGGAGCGCGGCGTTGACGCCGCAGAAAGCTCCGGGAGCAAAAGTGTGCATGAATCACCATTGAATGCGCACGTTTCTGCGGCCTGAAGGCCGCGCGCCGCGCCGCCGGCCACAGCGGGCTTCGGGGTTTGGGTTTCAGACGAGCCGCTATTTCGAAGGGCACTTCCACAACCGCTCCAGCAGCTTGAACATCTCCGGGTCGTGCGTCTCCAGCTCGGCCCTGGTGAAGGGGAAGAAGTCGTTGCGGGAGAAAAACGCCTCGGTGGTCTCGGCGAAATACTCCTTGTGGTTGGTCAGCGCGTAGGCGCGGTCGAAGCGTTTGCGTCCCTCGGAATCCTGGCGCTCGACGCGGTCATATTTCCCGCCGGCCTTGGCCTGCTCGTAGGCGGCCTTGATGTCCGGCTGCCCGAAGCCGAGCACGCGGTCGTGGAAGGCGTGCGCCAGCTCGTGGAGGGCGAAGTTCGGCATCCGGCGCGCCTCGGCGGCGAAGATGCGGATGTTGGTGAACTCGACGGCCCGGGCCATGTCGGGGTTGCGCTGGTTGGCGCGCAGCCAGCCGCCATCCGGGTGATACTCGGCACGGGGGCGCACGCCGGGATACTCGGGCGAGAACCACAGCGGCACCTCGCGCAGCCGGACGACGGCGTTCGACGGGACCGAGCGCACGATCTCGGCGAGCTGGGTGCGCAGGAGTTCGAGCGCCTGCCCGGTCGCCTCCTTTTGTTCGGCGAGCAGCCGTTCGCTGACGTGGACCGTCCAGCCTTCCACCTGCCGGGCGAGATGCTCCGCTGCGTGGCCGGCAACCTGACCGGAAGCCAGCGCCACGGAGACGAGCGTCAGGGCAATTCGCAAGGACGGTGTCATGCGCGCAATCTTCCGCCGGCCTCGCGGGCTGTCGAGCGCCGCCTTTCCAATTGACGCCCCGGCTGCGATCGCTTGTATTTTCCGCCATGCGCAAACGTATGCTCCAAGCCTCTCCAGTCTCGCTCCTTCGTGTTCTCGTTGCCGGTCTGGCCTTGCTGGCTGGCGCAACCGGCCTGCGTGCCGAAGTCAAACTGCCGGTGATTTTCTCCGATCACATGGTGCTCCAGCAGGGGATCAGCGTCCCGGTCTGGGGCTGGGCGGACGAGGGCGAGCTGGTCATCGTCCAGTATCGCGATCAGGTCGTGCAGACCCGCGCCAAGGACGGCAAGTGGCAGGTGAAGCTCGCGTCGATGAAGGCCGGCGCGCGCCCGGCCAGCCTGCTGGTGCTCGGCAGCAACCGCGTGGAGCTGAAGGACGTCGTGGTCGGCGAGGTGTGGGTGGCCAGCGGCCAGTCGAACATGCAGATGTCCCTGCGCCGCGCCGCGAACTGGGAGGCCGCCGCCGCCGCGTCCGCGAATCCGAACCTCCGGCTCTTCTCCGTGCCGCTCGTGAAGGCCCCCGCGCCTGTCGCGGACATCCAGGGCCAATACAAAAACGCCAAACCGGCGTGGGTGACCGCCAGCCCGGACACGACTCCGGACTTTTCGGCGGTGGCCTACTTCTTTGGCCGCGAGCTGCAGAAGGCGCGCGGCGTGCCGGTGGGGATCATTCACACGAGCTGGGGCGGATCGCCGGCCGAGGTGTGGATGAGCGAGCGCGTGCTGGGCGGCAATCCGGCCTACAAGCGTGACATCCTGGACACCTATCCGGCGGCCTACAAAAACTACGAGGCCGCAAAAGCCCGCTTCCCCGAGCAGCTCGCCAAGGCCAAGCAGTCCCGCGCGAAGGTGCTGCCCCAGGCCCCGCGCGAGCCGTGGCGTCCGACTGAGCTCTACAACTCGATGATCCATCCGCTCATTCCCTTCGCGATCAAGGGCGCCATCTGGTATCAGGGCGAGTCGAACTCGGGCCGCGCCTGGCAGTATCGCACGCTCTTCGCGGACATGATCCAAAACTGGCGGCAGGACTGGGGCCAGGGGAGCTTCACGTTCCTGACGGTGCAGCTTGCGCCCTTTACAAAAATCCTGCCTTCGCCGGCGGACAGCACCTGGGCCGAGTTGCGCGAGGCGCAGATCGTCGCCAGCAAGAACGTCGGCAACGCCGGCACCGTGGTCATCACCGACGTGGGAGACGAGGCGGACATCCACCCGACGAAGAAGGAGCCCGTCGGCGCGCGCCTGGCATTGGTTGCGCGCAAGTTGACCTATGGAGAAAACGTGGTCGCCAGCGGCCCGACCTTCAAGAGCGCGGGCTTCAGCGGCGGCAAGGCGACCGTGACCTTCGGCAACGTGGGGCAGGGCCTTGAGGCGCGCGGCGGCGAGCTGAAGGGCTTCTCCATCTGCGGTGAGGATGGCAAATTTGTCTGGGCGAGCGCTCAGATCACGGGCAAGGACAAGGTCGAGCTGTCCTGCCCGGGCGTGGAGAAACCCACGGCGGTTCGTTTCGGCTGGGCGAACTTCCCGGTCGTGAACCTCTGGAACAAGGACGGCCTGCCGGCGCACCCGTTCCGCTCGGACAACTTCCCGCTGACCACCGCGCCGAAGCCTCCGGTCGCGGCCAAGGCGGATGCGAAGAAGTAGCAGCCTGCGGGTTTTTCCCGAGTGCGCGCGGTCCGTGTGCGACGTCAAGATTCCCATGTTGATGTCCTGCCAACGACTCTTGATTCCAAACTCCGAAGCTGACAGCAGCTTGCGGCGTGGAGCGCGGCCTTCAGGCCGCAGAAGCGTGCGCACGTCTGCTGGCGTTCGGGGGCATTTTTACTGCCTTGGATTTCTGCGGCGTGAACGCCGCGCTCCGCACGCGGCGTGCGCGTCACCGGCTTTCTCTGCTTCAGAGGGCAGGTCAATCCGACCCGGCAATGCCTTGATGCCTCTGGCGCGCCGGGCACTGCTGGCGCTGGCGCTGGCGCTGCCTCTGGCGCTGTCCGCCGCCGAGATTCACGACGCCGTCCTCGCGCATGACATCTCACGCGTGCGACAGCTGCTGCTGGAGCATCCGGACCTCGTCAACGCGCGAAACGAAAAGGGCGACACGCCGCTCTACATCGCGGCCTTCCGCGGCTACAAGCAGATGCTGCCGCTGCTGCTTCAGTTTGGCGCGGACCCGAACCCCGCGCCCAACCTTCGCATGGAGACGCCCCTCTCCATTGCGCGGGAGCGGAACCTCCGCCAGACCTCGGAGACGCTGATCCGCGCCGGTGCGAAGGAAGATGATCTCTCACGAGGCGCGGAAATCCGCTATCTGACGATGAGGCGGGATCCGTCCGCCCTGGCCGCCCGACTTGCGAAATTCCCCCACTTGATTGAAGCGCGCAACGCTTTCGGGCAGACGCCGCTCACCTTTGCCGTCGCCGGAGAGACGCCCGACATCGACACCGTGCAAACCCTGCTGAAATTCGGCGCAAATCCAAACGCGACCAATCACTACGGCGGCACCCCTTATTCCGTCGCCGTCGATCAGGGACACACGAACGTGATCGCCCTGCTTCTCAAGCATGGCGCGAAGGAGACGCCCGTCACCCGCAGCGCGCCGCTGCGCATCGCCGCGCGCAACAATCTGCTGGCCGAGGCGGACGAATTGCTGCGGAAAAGCCCGGAGATGGTCCACGGCCGCGACGATCTGCGGCTCACGCCGTTGCACTTCGCCAGCTCGCAGGGCCTGCTGCTGGTGCAGCTCCTGGTCAGGCACGGGGCGGATGTGAACGCCCGGGACTTCGCGGACAACACGCCGTTGCACGCGGCCGCGCAGGCGGGCAAGGCGGACATCGTGAAGTTCCTGCTGGAGCGGAAGGCTGACCCCAACGTGCCCAACCGCCAGCGCGTCACGCCGCTGCTCCACGCGGCCTCCAGCGGTTCGTTTCTCGCGACCGAGGCGCTCCTGCAGTCCGGCGCGGACGTGAAGGCGGCGGACAACATGGGGGAAAACGCCCTGCACCGCGCGGCCGCCGGAGGCCATCTGGACCTGATCAAGCTCCTGCTGGAGCGCGGCCTGGACGTGAACAGCCGCGACCATCAGCGCCAGACGCCGCTGTATCAGGCCGCCCAGCAGGGCCGCACCGAGGCGGTCAAGTTTCTGCTGTCCCGCCAGGCAAACCCCGCGTTCACCGATGTGTTTGGGGAAACCGCCCTGGTCATCGCCGGGAAGCGCAAGCACGAGGACGTCGCCAGGCTCCTGCGCGCGGCGATGGGGAAATAGTCACTTTGCGACCATCCGGCGATGGACCTTGTGGACCGCCGCCTGGTCGGTGCATTTCACCAGCAGTTCATCAATGCACACATGCGGCGGACGGCTGGCGCACCAGACCAGGATTTCGGCGATGTCAGCGGCCGTCAGCGGCACGACGCCTTCGTAAACCTTGTTCGAGCGCTGCTCGTCGCCCTTGAAGCGCACCATCGAGAACTCCGTCTCCGCCATGCCGGGGTCAATCGTGCCCACGCGCACGCCGGTGCCGCAGAGCTCGAGCCGCAGCGAGCGGGTGATCATGATCTCCGCCGCCTTCACCCCGCAATACACCGAGCCGCCCTCGTAAGCCTGCCGGCCCGCGACCGACCCGATGTTGAGAATGTAGCTGCCGGGGTTTTTCACCATGAACGGCAGGATCGCGCGGGTGACGCGCATGACGCCGAGCAGGTTCGTCTGCACCATCGCCTCCCAGTCCTCGTCCCTCCCGTTGGCCACGGTGTCGAGGCCGTGCGCGCCGCCCGCGTTGTTGACCAGCACGTCAATCTGCGAGGTCAGCGCCGGGATGCCGTCGGCGAACTTGTTCACGCTCTTCGTGTCGCTCACGTCCAGCTTGTGAAAGACGGCGGCGGGCGCGCCGAGCTTCCGCGCCTCGGCGGCGACGGCTTCCAGCTTGTCCGTGCGGCGTGCGCCAAGGATCAGGTTGCAGCCCTCCCCGGCGAAGGCGCGCGCGGCGGCGGCGCCGAACCCGCTGGAAGCGCCCGTGATCAAAACCCATTTACCGGCAAGACGTGATGGCATGGTGGAAAGTTGTTTTTTCGCAGTGCGCAAAGTTCTACCGGCCACGCCCGGAGCCGCAAAGCAAAAAGCCCGGCCGTCACAGACTTTTCCTCGCCTGGATTTGCCTCCTCGCGTATCCAGACCGACATGCACTTGTCCGCGCGGATCGCCGCCCTGAACTTCCTCCTGCTTGCCGCTGCGTCCGCTTCCGCCGGCGACTGGCCGCAATTCCTCGGCCCCACGCGCAACGCCGTCTGCGCCGGCACCGATCTCGCCGACACCTGGCCGAAGGAAGGCCCGGCCCTCGCGTGGCAGAAGAAGGTTGGCTCCGGCTGGGCCGGGCCCGTCGTGTCCGGTGGCAGGGTCATCGTCTTCCACCGCGTCGCGGATCAGGAACTCGTCGAGTGCCTCGACGCAAAGACCGGCGGGGAACTTTGGAAACAGGCGTTTCCCACGCGCTACACGGACCGCTTCGGCTTCGACAACGGCCCGCGCTCGACGCCGAGCATCGCGGACGGACGCGTCTTCGTCTTTGGCGCGAACGGCAATCTCCACGCGCTCGACCTCGCCACCGGCAAACCGCTCTGGAGCGCGGACGCGCAGGGGGACTTCGGCGCGGACCAGGGCTTCTTCGGCTTCGCCTGCTCGCCGCTGGTCGAGGGCCGGGCGCTGCTCGTGAACGTCGGCGGGAAGAACGGCGCGGGCATCGTCGCCTTCGACACCACCACCGGCAAGGAGCTCTGGAAGGCTCACAACGAAGAAGCCAGTTACTCCTCGCCCGTCGCCGCGACTATCGGCGGCCAGCGCCACGCCCTCTTCTTCGCACGGCACCAGCTCATCTCGCTCGACCCCGCGACCGGCAGGGTGCGCTTCGCCTTTCCGTGGGGTCCGAAGATGCAGGCGTCCGTCAGCGCGGCGGTCCCCGTCATCAGCGGCGACGTGGTGTTCATCTCGGCGGGCTACGGCGCGGGTGCGGCGGCGTTGCGCGTGAAGGCCGGCGGCGTGGACCAGCTCTGGTCCGGCGAGGAACAGCTCACGGCCCAATACGTCACGCCCGTGCTGCGCGAGGGTTTCCTCTACGGCTTCGAAGGCCGCGTGGACACCGGGCCCAGGCCCGTGCTGCGCTGCGTGGAACTCGCCACCGGCAAGGTCCGATGGAGCACGGACAAGGTGGTGCATGGCGGCATCCTCCTCGCGGGCGGCGACCTGCTCATCACCTCCGACAGCGGCGAACTCGTGCGTGTGGCCGCCGATCCGAAAGCCTTCGTGGAAAAGGCGCGCGCCCAAATCCTCGGCCGCGAAGGCCGCGCCCAGCCCGCCCTTGCCGACGGCCGGCTCTTCGCGCGGGACAAGGGCAAGCTGGTGGCGGTGGACCTGCGGAGGAAATGAGTAAAAGAGAGAAGTCAGCCGGTTGAACCGGGCTCACTCGCTGTTGCCGTCCGCCAGGTCTTCCGGAAAATCTTTGAGGCGTTCTTCAGCCAGACGTTCCAAGCGTTGCGCCTGGGTTAGAAGCGTTCGCCGAAGACCTTTGGAAACCTTTCGCTCGCTGATGACGCGGGCAAGACTGGCGATGGTGCTGGCGCGGCGGGCGATGCGGACGTCAGGGTGCTTGCGATGCGGAAAAATATCATCGGGAATGATCCGTCTGCGGTAGGCTTTGGGCAGATCAACAAGCGGTAACGGACGAGGCGGCTTTTCATTGAGAACCGCACCGAGCTTGGATTCCGCAACGACCTTCTGGAACACGGTGAACTCAGCGCGGTCGAGATATTCCCTTTGTTCATCGGGGTTCAGATGCCCCAGCTCCAGCGGCCAGACACAAATCTCGGCAACCTCGAATGGGTCAAGGACGTTCATGGCCACGGCATCTGTTCGCTGGTTGGTGAGATGGCGGCCGATCCGGCTGCCAAGGCCTTCGAAGGTCTGACCAACATAGATGGGTTCCCCATCGTAGTCGTAAAAGGCATAAACACCCCACTTGCGGCCACCAACCCTGTTTCCATCTTCGTCGAGGCTTTCGAAGAAGGCCTTGATCTCGCGGCGTATGGCGGCAACGTCGGACGGAAGCCCCACGGCCTTCTCCTTACCTGCGCTTGGCTTTCCGGTAGGAGACGGCTCCTTCGGCGGCTTTGGCGATTTCTTGAGTGGCATAATCTTCTTCCCAGACACGGTTGAGGTAGTTGTGGGCAATCCACTCGACGACCGGCACGCAAACGGCGTCTCCGAAACCGAACAACGCCTGGTTCAGTGGCACACGAATGACGAAGTCATCCGCCCCCATCAGGCGGGCGCATTCGCGGGGGGTCAGCAATCGCACGGCAAAGCGTCCTTTCCCGGCTGCGAAGAGAATTTGCCTTCCGCTTCCACCTCGCGGGGTGCGCAGGCAGCCGGCAATTCCGTCGGTGCGGAGTTCCGCCATGGACCGTTCATTGCGAACCCGTCGGAACACGGTGCCATAGGTGACACGGCCACCCTGTATCATCGCCTCGGCTTGCGCCCGGTGCTTGGGACTCATCTGGTTGAGGAGATACTCGGCTCGCTCACGGCTCCACCACATTTTGGAGTTGGGCGAAAGGTCTTCGAGGAGGTCAGGCAGTTGGAGCTGGGGTGTCGGCAGCGGTGGCAAAGGCCGAATCTTCCAGTTGATGTCGGCATTCCACATGATGAAATCAGCGAGGGCGGGCGGGCGGCAGTCACTCTGATAAAAGCGGGGCGTATCGTTGAGCACCGCATGGTTCGCCGCCTTCGTGCCAATGACGAACAGGCGCTGGCGGCTTTGGGGGACAAATCGGGAGGCATCCACGACGAAGGCATCCACGGCATAGCCCAGGCGGTTCAGCGCCACCAGCGCGTCTCGGAAGTCATTTCCCTCCTGCGAGGTCAGAAAGCCGGTGACGTTTTCCAGCAAGACCATCGGAGGACGGCGAGAGCCCATCTTGGTGAGCACTGCGACAAAGCCCCAGAAAGCGGAGGACTGTTCACCCGCAAGTCCCAGGCGCCCGCCTGCCAGCGAGAGGTCGTTGCAGGGAAATGAGGCTGTGGCCAGCGTGATGTCCGGAATCTGCGTCGCTTCCAACTGATGCACATCCCCCAGCACAAATTCGTGGGCATCGCCGAAGTGGTCGCGATACATGCGGTGCTTGTCCTCGTCAATGTCGTTGGCGAAGCGGACGCTCCAACCGCCGCGTTCAAGCCCCATCCGCATCAAACCAATGCCGGCGAAAAACTCAGCGAACTTCTTGTTGTTCCCCTTGTTGGTGTTCATTTCTGGCTTGTGTCCCGAGCTGTTGGGATTGTCGTCAGTCCCGATGTCGGGCTCAACTTAAAACACATGTTCAGCAGCATAGCCTGGCCGCTTGAAGCAGGGGCACATCGAAGAGGCAATCACCCCAAGCGCTACTGGCTCAGGAGCCACTGCGCGGCGGCGGCGCGGTCGGACTTTGCGGAGACGGTGATGGGGGCGTTCGCGGCTCCGTAGAGTTTCTTCGCGAGGTCGGGTGCGGACGCGCCTTCGCCGGCGAGCCACAGCTTGCCGGGTGCGCCGAGGGCCAGCAGGCCGGGGACATCGCCATACTTCGCGCCACCGGGGAGGAAGTTCGCGTCGCGGTAGTCGAGCAGCTTGCCGAAGCGGAAGCCGCCGGTGTCCACGGCGGCGCGGTCAATGCCCTCGCGGGCCACGGCGCGCGCGGCGGCCACCACCGGCCCGGCTCTGCCGAAGCCGGCCACGTCCACGCTGGCGGGCTTCTGGTGCTGCGGGGCGTCGTAGCTGCGGAGGTATTTCACGAGCGTCAGCACGTCGTGGACGCGCTGGGCGAAGAGCGGGTGGTTGTAGCCGTAGGTGTAGCCGGCGAATTCGCGCGGGTTGGCGACGAGGCGGTTTTGCTTCGCGGGCTGGCCGTCCTTGGTGAACTCGCCCTGGAAGAACAGGTCCGCGCCGAGCACGGTTGCGCCGGCGTCCACGAGCTTCTTCACCTCGGGCTTCACCGAGCCGTCGGCGTTGAAGAGCGCGGCCTTGCCGGAGTCGTCGAGCCACACGACGGCCCGGCCGCTCCACTTCTTCGGATACAGCCAGGCGACGGGCAGTTCCTCGCCGTGCGTTTCGTTGCGGAGCAGGCCGGTCATCTCGACGTAGCCGCCCCGGTCGGTTTTGTGCTTGAGCTGCCATTCGACTTTGCCCGCCGTGGCGAGTGTGCGGCCGAGGATGGCCTCGACGCCGTTGCCGGCGAGCTGGCGGAATGCCCCGGGAGACGCGGCGGCGGCGTTCAACTGTTTCTCCGCGTCGGTGTGCAGCCAGCGGAGCAGCCTGCGCTCGAAGTCCGCGTCGTCGGCCTTGGGCGCGGGATGGCTGCTGTCCCAGACGGTGAGCTGCTCGCGCTTGAGCCGCTCGTAGTCGCGCTCGATGACGGGCGACTTGAGGCCGAGCTGGAAGTGCTGGTTCACCCAGGTGTAGAAGCCGGAGCGGGTGACGGCGTTGTAGTTGTGCGGGAAGTGTTCGCCGCGATGGAGCAGCACGTTGTTCGGCGAGCCGAGCGTGGCGTAAAGCTGCTTCAGTTCGGGAAAGCCCTTCGTTGACATCTCCTTCGTCCAGTCGTTCGCGGTGGTCATGCCCTGCGGCCTGGGCGCGAAGAGCGCGGCGAACTCGACGTTGCCGGTGTGGACGCGGAGCAGAGAGCAGTTCTCGCACGTGCAGCCGCCCTGCATGGCGGTGCTGACCATCACGACGGGAAACGACAGTGTCACGCGCGGGTCGATCGCCGCGAGGATCATCGTCTGCGTGCCGCCGCCGCTGGCGCCGGTGATGCCGATGCGCGCGGGGTCCACGTCCGGCAGGCCGAGCACGAAGTCCAGCGATCGGATGGCGTTGAGGGTCTGGAGGTGCATGATGCCCTGGAGGTGCGCCTCGGCCTGCGGACTGTAGAGGCCCCAGTTCTCCGGGGTGTTCATTTCCGGGCGCTGCTTGGCGAACAGATGGACGGTCTCCCGGGAGAGCTGGAGCGCGTCGGAGTCGCTCATCATGTCCCACTGCCAGACGATGCAGCCCATGCGCGCGAGCTGGACGCACAGGGACTGGAAGCGGCTTTTGCCGCCCTCGGTAAAGCGCTCCTGGCCGGTGGCGATTTCATTTTGCAATGCGGCGTCGCTTTCCTCGGACAACCGAGCGTCCTTCCAATGCCCGTGCGCGAAGAGCACGGCGGGGACCTTGCCGGTCCTGCCCCTGGGCCGGTAGAGGTTGCCGGTGACGAAGAAGCCCGGCGCGCTCTCGAAGTAAACCTTCTCGACCGTGTATTCGTCCTTCTCAATCCGGCCGTGGATGACGGCGTTGAGCGGTGTCTTCGCCGGCATGGGCCAGAGGCCGAGTGCGACCTTCATCTGGCGGCGCACGAAATCCGCTCGTTCGGGCCAGGCGCTCTTCGTCGCGGGCGGCGTGAAGGGGAAGTAGCCGTTCAAGTCCTTGGGCGGCTGGAGGCGGCTGTCGTCGGGCAGCCGGCCCTCCGGCAGTGCACGCGGCGCGGCGGATGACGGGGACAGCGTGGCAAACAGGGCGGCGAGCGCGACGACGACGTGGAAACGCATGGAGTTACGGACGGCTTTCATGCCGGGGATATTCCAATGGCTCGCGGCGTCCGGCGAACAAAAACCAGCGGGACGATGAAGGCCGCTCTCCGCTGCGGCGCGCCGGCTCAGTGAACCGGGAGCTGAAGGCTGAAGGTGGTGCCGCGCCCGGGTTTGGATTTCACGGACACCTTGCCCCGGTGCGTCTCGACCACGCGGGCCACGATCGCGAGGCCCAGCCCGGTGCCCTTGGCCTTGGTGGTGGCCAGCAGCGAGCTGAACGCCTTCGCCTGCTGCTCCTCGGTCATGCCCGCGCCGCTGTCCTGGAATTCAACGAGCACATGCGTCGGGGACTTGCTGGAGCGGGGCTGGTGCAGGGCGCGCGTGGTGATGGTGAGCCGCCCGCCGTCCGGCATGGCTTCAACGGCGTTGAGCGTGAGGTTCAGGAACGCCTGCTCCAGCTGCGTCGCGTCGGCCTGGACGTCCGGCAGATCCGGGTCCAGATCGCGCACAACCTCGACGCGCTGCTGGCGCAGCTTGTGGCGCGTGAGCAGGCTGAGGTCGTCGAGGAGCTGGTTCACGTTCACGGGCGCGAGGCGGGGCTCGGTGCTGCGGGCGAAGTCGAGGATCTGCTCCACCACGCGGTTCAGGTGGTCCATCTTCTCGCCCATGATCTTGTTGTCCTGCGTGCGCGGGTCGCCGGGCGCGAACTTCAGGTCGAGCGAGTGGAAGAGCATCTTCATCACCGTGAGCGGATTACGGATCTCGTGCGCGACCTCGGCGGCGAGCAGGCCCAGCGCGGAGAGGCGTTCGTTCTGCCGGAGCTGCTCCTCCACGTCCACGATGCGCTCGTAGAGCCGGGCCTTCTCGATGGCGATGCCGGACAGTTCGGCGAGCGCGGCCAGGATGCGGACCTCCTCGTTCGAGAAGACGTGCGGGGAACCCTTGTAAACATTCAGCACGCCCAGCGCCTGCCCGCCGAAGAGCAGCGGCACGCTCAACAGCGAGACCAGCCCTTCGCGCCGGGCCATCGGGATGTTCTGGTAACGGCCCGAGGTCTGGACGTTTTCGTCCTGGATGGGGCGGCGGCGGCGCACCACGTTGCCGACCAGGCTTTCGGCGACGCCCAGGCGCGGCTTGTTCAAGTAGTCCGGCCCCGCGCCGTGGCTGGCGCGCAGGTCGAGCCACTCGTGACGGTCGTCCAGCAGGAGCAGCGACGCCATCTTCGCGTCCATGAGCTGGCAGGCCTCGCGGGTGATGACGCGGAGGGCGTCGTCGAGGTTGAGCGTGGAGTTGATGGTCTGGCTGACGCTGGCGAGCGATTCAAACAGGCGGGCCTTGAGGCGGAGCTGCTCGTAAAGCCAGGTGTTCTGGATGGCGCGGGCGGCCTGCAGCGCGAGTTCCTCCAGCAGGGCCTGGTCGTCGGCCGTGAACGCGTCGAGCCGGTCGGCGTCCACGTTCAGCACGCCGCGCACGTCGCCCTTGAGCAGGAGCGGCACGGCGAGTTCCGAGCGCACCTCGGGGCGCAGGCGGACGTAACGCGGGTCGCGGGTCACGTCGCCGACGCGCGCGGGCTTGCCGGTGCGGGCGACCCAGCCGGTGATGCCGATGCCGACGGGCAGCCTGAAGTCGGCGAGATCCGGCGGCAGGCCGTGTGCCGCCTGGATTTCAAGGAAGCGCGAGGTCGGGTTCACCAGCACGACCGAGCCGCTGGCGGCGCGCACGAGCCGGACCGCCTCGCGAAGGATGAGCTGGAGGGCCTCCTGCGCGTCGAGCGTGGAGTGGATGACATGGCCGACCTGGTTGAGCAGTTCGAGCCGCTCGCACCGGGCCCTGAGTTGTTCCAGTTCGTCGCTCATCAGCGCAGCCGCTGCGTCAGCGTGATGCCGACGGCCGCAAAAATCACGTTGGGCGCCCAGCCGGCCAGCCAGCCGGGCACATGGCCGCCGGTGCCCAGCACCAGCGAGAGGCGTGCGAGCACGAAGAACGCAAACCCGATGCCGATGCTCACGCCCACGCCGACGGCGACGTTGCGCCGGCCGGGGGCGACCCCAAACGGCAGCGCAAGCAGGACCACGACGAGACACGTCAACGGCGCGGCCAGCCGTCCGTGAAACTGCGTCTTCAGCACGTCCGCCTTGCTGCCGGTGAGGTGCGGGTGCAGCCGCTGGTAGTCGAGGATTTCCATGAGCGTGAAACGCAGCTTCTTCGCCGCGCGCAGGGCGCTCAGGGAGCTGACCTTGATTTCGCTCCTGATGAGGCGCGGGGTTTCGTCGAATTCCGGGAAGGTGATGTGGTTGGTCTGCGTGCGCGTCGGGAACTCCTGGTTGGGCGTGTTGTAAACGTAAAGCAGCACGTTGGTGAACTGCCAGACGCCGTCGGTGTAGCTGCCCCGGTCGGCGAAGAGCACGCGCCGCACGCGGTCACGGCCGGTCCACTCCACGTTCACGCGGAGCATTTCGTGCGAGAGCAGGCCGTAGGCGGCGATCTTCCACGCGCGCCCCGCGACGTCGTTGTTGAAGCTCAACTGGCGGTGCCACTGGAGTTCCGTCTGCTGTTCCAGCCTGGTCTGGTAGCGGTTCAACACGTCCTCCTTTGCCTCCTCCGCGCGCGGGCCGATGATTTCGCCCGCGACGAACAGCGCCGCGCTGCACGCGAGGCCGACGGCGAGATACGGGGCGGACAGCCGCCACAAGCTCACGCCGGCCGCACGGATGGCAACCAGCTCGTGGTGCTTGCCGTGCTGCGCGAGCGCGTAGAGCACCGCGAGCAACAGCCCCATCGGCAGCACGTTGGCCAACAGCTCCGGAGTCTTGCAGACATAGTATTCCGTGACATCCCAGCCGTTGAGGCCGCGCCCCTGCAGCATGGGCAGCTCGTTCATCAAATCGGCGGCGATGAAAATAATGAAGAACTTCCCCAAGCAGAAAAGCAGGGGGACCATCAACTCGCGCAGCAGATAGCGGTCGAGCAGGCGCATTGGCGTGCAGCGTAGCGGCAGCCTGCCGCGGCTGGCAAGCGGGCCGCCGTGGATTCGGATTTGATTCGCTTCGGACGATTTCTCGCTCAATAAATCACAGCGCCTCTCGTCCAACGCTGACTTGTTGGCCCAAAGTCATCACATGAAACTCAAATCCCTCCTCGCCGCCGGCCTGTTGCTGGCGGTCGCCGCATCGCAACTGGCCGCCGCCGGCTTTGAGCTGAAGCCCGGTGAAAACGTCGCCCTCGTCGGCAACGGGCTCGCCGACCGCATGCAGCACCATGGCTGGCTCGAAACCTACGTGCACGCCCGGCATCCCAAGCACAATCTCGTCTTCCGGAACCTTGCGGTCGCGAGCGACGAGGTGGCGGGTTTCACCGACAAGCCGGACCCCGGCGTGCGGATGCGCTCGGAGAACTTCGGCACTTCCGATGACTGGCTCAAGCGCGTGCAGGCCGACGTGGTCTGGGCGTTCTTCGGCTACAACGAGTCCTTCGGCGGTGACGCCGGGCTGGAGAAGTTCAAGACCGACCTCGCGGCGTTCATCAAGCACACGCGCGGCCAGAGCTACAGCGGCAAGGGCGGCGCGCGCGTCGTGCTCTTCGCGCCCATCGCCGCCGAGGCGAGCAGCGATCCGAACCGGCCCGCCGCCGCCCCGCTCAACGTGAACCTGAAGAAATACGGGGCGGCGATGGCCGGAGTCGCGAAGGCGAATGACGTGCCGTTCGTGGACCTCTTCGGCATTTCCACCGAGCTGTTCGACCGCGCGGCGAAGCAGAAGCAGTCGCTCACCTTCGACAGCGTCCACCTCACCGAGGCGGGCGACAAGGCGCTCGCGCCCGAAGCCTTCCGCGCGCTGTTCGGCGAGACCGCGCCTGGCGGAAACCTGGAGAAGCTCCGCTCCGCCGTGCTGGACAAGAACCACGAGTGGCACCGCCGCTATCGCACCGTGGACGGCTACAATGTTTATGGCGGTCGTTCCGGGCTTGCATTCGAGGCCGGCAAGGGCGGCTTCAAGCAGAACCTGAAGGAACCGGAGGCCCCGCTGCTTTCGAACTACCAGACCATGCAGGGTGAGATGAGGCAGCGCGACGCGAAGACCGCCAACCGTGACAAGCGCGTCTGGGCCGTTGCGAAGGGCGGCGACCTCAAGGTTGCCGATGACAACCTGCCGCCCGTGCGGTTGCTCGCTTCCTCGAACAAGCCCGACATCAAGCCCTTCCTCAGCGGCGAGGAAACCATCAAGCACCTGACCGTGCCCAAGGGCTGCAAGGTCACGCTGGTGGCCGATGAAGTGCGCTTCCCGGAACTGGCCAGCCCCGTGCAGATGGGCTTCGACACCAAGGGCCGCTTGTGGGTGGCCGCCTGGCCGAGCTATCCCGAGCTGCGCCCGATGGACAGGGTGTTCGACAAGCTGCTGGTCTTCGACCTCGGCGCGGACGGCAGGGCGAAGAAGGTCACGACGTTCCTCGACGGCATGAACTGCCCGACCGGTTTCCAGTTTTACAAGGACGGCGTGCTCGCGGTGCAGGCCCCGGACGTGTGGTTCGCGCGCGACACCAACGGCGACGGCAAGGCCGACTGGAAGGAGCGCGTGATGATGGGCCTCGATTCCGCCGACTCGCACCACACGGCGAACGCGATGGCTTACGGGCCGGGTGGTGACACGTTCCTCAGCGACGGCGTCTTCCACCGCACGCAGCTCGAAACGGCTTTCGGCCCTGTCCGCAACAGCGACGGCTGCATCTACCGCTGGGAGCCGCTCACCCACAAGCTGGAGCGCTACGTCTCCTACGGCTTCGCGAATCCGCACGGCAAGGTCTTCGACCGCTGGGGCAACGACATCATCACCGACGCCACCGGCAACGCGAACTACTTCGCCCCGGCCTTCAGCGGCTTCATCAGCGAGCCGACGAAGCACGGCAAGATGAACGAGTTTTGGAAGCGCCCGTTCCGCCCGTGCGCCGGCACCGGCATGATTTCCAGCCGCCACTTTCCGGAGGACTTCCAGGGAAATTTCCTCAATGCGAACGTCATCGGCTACCAGGGCATCTTCCGCGTGAAGGTCACGGAAGACGGGGCCGGCCTGAAGGGCGAAACGCTCGACGTCACCAAGGTCAAGGACGCCGCCGGAAAAGAGGTTGATAAACTTGGCGGCCTCGTCGTCGGCGACAACGCGATGATCCCGAACTTCCGCCCGTCCTGCGTGGCGGTCGCCCCCGACGGCTCGATCTACTTCTGCGACTGGGCCAAGGAGCTCATCGGCCACATGCAGCATCACCTCCGCGACCCCAACCGCGACAAGACCCACGGTCGCATCTACCGCATCACCTACGAGGGCTGTCCGCTGCTCAAGCCCGTGAAGATTGACGGCGAGTCCGTCGAGAAGCTGCTCGAAGCCCTCAAGACGCCGGAAAACGACGTCCGCACCCGCGCCAAGATCGAGCTGAGCAAGCACGACTCCGCCAAGGTCATCGCCGCCACGAAGAAGTGGGCCGCCGGCCTGAGCAAGACGGACCCGGAATATGAGCACCACCGGATGGAGGCCCTCTGGGTCCATCAGTGGAACAACGTCGTGGATGAAGCGCTCCTCAGGCAGGTGCTCCGCTCGCCCGACTACCGTGCCCGCGCCGCCGCCACGCGCGTCCTCTGCTATTGGCGCGACCGCGTGAAGGAGCCGCTCAAGCTGCTCGAAGCTCAGGCCAAGGACGACCACCCGCGCGTGCGCCTCGAAGCCATCCGTGCCTGCAGCTTCTTCCAGACCAGCGCCGCCGCCGAGGTCGCCCTCGGCGCGCTGGAGAAGGAAGCGAACCCCGACAAGCCGGATTACTACGTCAAGTATTGCCTCGACGAGACGCTCAAGCAGCTCGGCAAATACAAGTGACCGGTGCGGGAGATTTCATTTGCGAAGGCCGGCGGGCAACTGCCGGCCTTTTTGTTTGCCGGTCGTCCTTCCCGGCGACCGACCGGCTGGCTGCGGGCTCGTCGAATTCGTTCAGAGCCTGTCTGAAAATTGGGCGGGGTCCTGCGGCGGGGGATTTTGGCGGTGGCCAAGTCGGGGAGGTCCGAGCCGGACTGGCCGACGGAGCATCCCCGCAGCGGGCTGTGACGTCCGAGCCAACGCAGGCCACCGGCAAAAGACCCGCCGCCCGGAGGGTTTTCAGGGAGAAGGCCGTCTGGCTTCGTTGTTCCTCAGTCGAAGATCCACGAGGGATATTCTCCTTCGTCACGCCTCGCCATCCGGCCTTCTCCCTGAAAACAGGACCCCACCCAATTTTCAGACAGGCTCTAATCTTACTCCGTCTTCTTCTTCCGCCGCAGCTTCGCGAAGGGCCGGTGCTTCTCGTGCAGCTTTTCGTCGGGGCTGAAGATGATGAGGTTGCCGTCGGCGGGGATGACCATGGGCTTGGGCCAGCCGCCGCGCGTGAGGGCGTAGGGCACATAGCCGTGGGCGGCAATCTGCTCAAACAGCGCCTCGCGGCTGGAGCCGACCTCCTCGAGCATGTCGCCGCGCACCTCGACAAGCAGGAGCGGGCGCAGCGTGCGGAGGGTCCCGGCCATGCCGCGAAGGACAAACGGCTCGTGACCCTCGACATCGATCTTCAGCACATCCACCTGCGCCACACCCCGTTCACGGAGATACTCGTCCAGCGTCGTGCAACTCACGGATTCAGTGGGACGGCTCTCGCGATAGACCAGGTCCACGGAGGCCGTGCCGGCGTTGTCCTCGGAGCCGAGGTTGATTTCCATGGTGCCCGCACGGTCGGTGATGATCAGGCGTTCGGGGACGACGTTCTGAAGCTGGTTGCGCTCCACGTTGGCGCGCAAATCATCATGCTGCTCGGAGACCGGCTCGAAGGCGTGGACCCTGCCGTGCTTCCCGACAATGGGTGCGGCCAGGAGCGTGTAGTAGCCGACGTTGGAGCCGACGTCGAAGAAGACCATGCCGGGCTTGAGGTAGCGGCGGATGAACCGGGACTCCTTGCGCTCGTAATTCGGGCCGTTCCACCAGATGGCGTTCTGCACCTCGTCCCAGAGCTTGCAGTTGATGCGCATCCCGCGCGGAAGCCTGATCACCTGCTGCTTGCGCGAGCGCAGCAGCCACCGCTCGAAGATGAACCCGGTCACGCGCCATTTGCCGCGAAAGTAGGGGGTCTTGCGGGAGAGGAAGCCCAGCGCGCCGAGCAGCGGGCCGACGCGCTTCGGCGCGGCCTTTTCAGACGGACGGTGGGTGGGGGCGTGGCCCATTGCGCGCCCATGGTGGCGGCAAGGAAAACGGCGCGTCAACGGAATCTCCGCGCGACGCGGACCCCGCGATCGCTCACTTCGGATTGATCGGCTTTGGAGCCGGCGTGGAGGGCGTCTGCAGGGCGCCCGCCGGGGCGGTGGCGTTGAGCTGGGAAATGATCTCCTCGGTGAATTCGGGGAGGCTGAGGTTGAAGAGGACGATGGGCGTGCCCACCGCGCTCTCGGCAGAGCTGTCAATGACCGCGGCATAGCCGACGGTCCGGGCCTTCTTGTTCACGACCTCGCGGATTTCGGCGACGATCTTGTCCCGCATGTTGCGCTGCTGCTCGCCCAGCTGGGTGCGGGCGCTGCGGTCAAACTGGCCGATGCTGGACTCGATTTCCTGGAGCTCCCGGAGCTTGACCTCGGCGGACTTTTTGCGCCGGTCGCGCTCCTCGACGGACACGGCGGAGTCGCTCGCGCCCTCGATCAGCTTCTTGTATTCGTCATTGGCCTTCTGGTAGTCGGCGACCATGTCCTTGCGCTTCTTGTCCAGCTCGCCGGCCTTTTCCTTGAGGTTGAGGTCGGCCTGCTTGGTCTTCCAGTAGCCGTCGAAGACCTTCTTGAGATCCACGACGGCGATGGTGCCTGCGGCCGGGGCGGCGGCCTGCGCCCCCGGGGCGAAGACGAGGGCCAGAAGAAGGGCGAGAAGGGCGAAGGAGCGTTTCATGGGAGGAGAGGATTAAGATTACGATTTAGATCAAGGGCGGCAGGGGGAGACGCGGACCGGAAGCGAGGCGATTTTCTTGATCGTAATCTTGCTCCTGATCTTGATCTCCGTGTCCTGCTCAGAAGTCGCGGGTGAAGCCGACATCGAAGTTGAACCGGCCGCTCTTGTTCTGGTGCAGGTCCGTCGTGATCGGCATGCCGTAGTCGAGACGCAGCGGGCCGAGGTTCGGGATGTTGATGCGGAAGCCGACGCCGACGTTGTCCTGATAGAGACGTTCACCGGCCGTGCTGCGCGCATCGAAGCTGAACGAACTTCTGTAAACATTGCCGATGTCATAGAACAGGGCAAAGCGCAGGCGGTCCACGATCGGAATGTTGTATTCCACGGAGCCGAGCCAGTAGGTGTTGCCGCCGAAGGGCTCGCCGAGAGAGTCCACCGGTGCAACGTGCGAGTAGCGGAAGCCGCGCAGGGTGCGCGGGCCGCCGAGGAAGTAGCGGTTGAAGAGCGTCACGCGATC
>JBAYGL010000014.1:0-25646 GCA_041666725.1 Limisphaerales bacterium | reverse complement strand
TGTGTCGCGGAGATTCCCAAGCGCGCGGGCGAGGTAGAACAGGGTCCAGTGCCGGACGGGCGTCCACGTCGGGTTCCCCAGCGTGCGCATGACCGGTTCCTCCGGCATCGCGAGAAAGCGCGCGAACGCGGCGCGCACACGCGGTTCGGCGGCCTTGTCGCGGCAGGCCAGCGAAAGAATTTGCGCACTGCGATTCTCCGGGCCGGGATGACCACCCCATGCAGGATGCGTGGTCGAGAGCGCGGCCTTGATGTCCTCCGCCGGCCTGGCGAGCGGGTCGCCGAGCACTGCAAGACAGCTTTCAATGACTTCGCGGCTGCGGTCGCTCCGGCGGATGAGCCGGCCGACGAGCAGTTCGTAATCGTCATTCTGAAGGAACAGGCCGCGGTCCGGATCCGTGGGCACGGAGCGGATGAGCTGGGGCACGATGGCGGCGGCGCGCGTCGAGCCGAGCGCGTCGAGCGCCTCGATGATGCGCGCGTGGACCGGCGAGGAGTGGCAGGCGTATAAGGCCGGGTGGTCGCTATACCAGCCGACATAGTCCCAGTAATCCTTCAACGCGGCGAAAGTTTCGATGAGCGTGGTTTCCGCCTCCGGTGAACCGATGCGTCCGAGCGATTCGACTGCCACTTCCACGAGGAACAGGTTGCCGGTGCTTGGCTGGATGTTCTTGGCCAGCAGTTCGCGCAGAAGCGGCAGGGCGTTCGTGTCACGAAGCTGGCCGAGCGCGCGAACGGCCTCCTGAAGCGTGCGGGGGTTCAGCGGCGAGGCGGCGGAGAAGGTGAATTTGTCGGTGCGGTTGTCCTTCACGAAGGGCGAATACGGATTTCGTGCCGCCTCGGTGCGGACAAATTCGCGCAGCGCGGCGCGGGCGGCGTCGCCTCCGATGTGGCCGAGGGCGACGGCGGCGGCGCGGGGGGATGTTCTCCTGGCGGGGATCACGCCATCCTTCCGGGGAATGGCCGGCTCGCCACCGGCTTCCTGTGCATCCGAACGCCACAGTTCCGCGATGAGTCCCTGCTCGATGGTGTCGCGCGAGTTTGACGCCAACCATCTCCTCCAGCCTGCGGAGCCGCCCGTCGGTTCCGTGTGGGCGGTGAGATTCTCCAGCGCGACGTTTGCGGCCCGGGCCACGATTGGATCCCTGTCATCGAGTGCGCCCAGCAGCGGCTGGAGTGATTCGTGCGTGCCGCACGCAGCGAGCGCGAGGGCTGAGGCGAGGCGGGCTTCCCGCGATGGTTCCTTCAACGCCACGGCCAGCGCGGGCGCGGCGCCACGCTCGCGGAGCAGGGCAAGCCGTTGCGCGGCGGAAATCTTCCGTCCTTCGTCGGAACCGGCCAGGCATTGCACGAGCGCGGCGATTTCCTCACGGCGCGAGGCGTTTGGCTGGTTGCGGAGCGTGTTGCGATTGAGGGATGCGCATTCGCGGAAGCGCTCAAATTGCAGATCCATCATGCCGGTGACGCCCGGGTTGTTGCCACGGGACCGATGCGGGTCGCCCTGGCCGAGAAGCTTCACCGGCGGAGAACGAAGGGCGTCCGCCGGATGGCCGGCCAGCGAGGGCGCGGCTTCGCGCGGCTGATGGCAGCCGATGCAGGAACGGCGTTCGCCGGGACGCACATAGAGCCACGACATCTCGTTCAACTCGGAGCGGCCCTCGGCATCCACCGCCTGCAGCGCCAGCGGCATGTCGGCGGGCACCTCGATGCTGAACGAGCCGTCCGGCGCGAGCGGCACGGTGCCGAGCTCGACCGTCTCATGGCCCACGTGGACGATGTGCGAGTGTGACGAGCGCGTGGTCAGCGGCACCGCGCCGAGCACGCGGATGGCGCGGATACGCTCCCAGTCCGCCTTGGTCTTGGTGGTGAACCGGGCATCCTTGCAAAACAGAAAACCGGTCGCCCCGGCCTGGTCGGTGCGGCCGTGGTCCGCGTAATCGGGAATGACCGGGGGCCGGCCGCGCGCGCCCAGAAACACGGGCGAATGGATGCCGCCCATCGTGGATTCGAAGATCGACACGATCCGGTTGTCGCGCGGGTCGATGACGCCCAGCACGTCCGAAGTCACCCGCTTCAGGCCCGGTTGCAGCACGGTGCAGAGGAGGCGTCCGTCCGGCAGCGGGGCGAGGTCGCCGAGGTTTCCGGGCAGCCGGTGCTGTTCGCGCTCCGGACTTCCGGACGCGCCGATGAAGTTGCCGCGGTTGGAAATGTAGGCGAGGCGCCCGTCCGGCAGCGGTGCGGGGCTGCCGTAGCCAAAGGCGCGCAGCCGCGAGCCGTAGTCGGCGCCGACATTCGCTCCGAATTCTGTGAGGCCGTCCGTGCCGTCGGGGCGGACGCTGTGCAGGTGCGTCTCGACCTTGCCGCGGTCGAAGAAATTGTCCGTGCGGATGAACGCGATGCGGCCGTTGGCCATGATCTTGGGCTCGTTGTCGAAGATCGGCGTGGCCGTGATGAGGTGAATGTCGCCGCCGTCGGCGCTCATGCGAAAGAGCGCGCGCGACGGGGGCTGGTGATATTCCTCGAAGGTTCCGATGCGCGTGGACGTGAACACAATCCGGCCGTCCGGCAGCTCGGCGGGGTCGATGTCGTGGAACGGGCCGTCGGTCAGCCGCCGGGGTTCACCGCCGGCGGCGGGGATCCGGTAGATGTGAAAGAACTTCTCTCCCGCGCGAGCCATCGCCACGAGCAGGGAGTTCCCGTCGAAGGACACGCTTGGCGAGCCGATGACGCCGGTGCCGGCGTCGTAGAGCAGGTGCGGCTGGGCTCCGGGCCCGGGCTTCAAGGTGAATAGCTTGCGGCCGATCTTGGAAGGGCAGGGGAGATCGAACTCAGTGTAGGCCCGGGACCAGTCGCTCACGCGGAAGGCCACGCCCCACGCATCTCCGCGCAACGGCACGTAGACGCTGCAATCGTCGCCGAGAAACGCCACGCGTTCGGGCCAGGAGAAGTCCCTGCCGGGTTTTGCGAGTTCGACAGGCTGCAGCGTGGCCTTCGGGCGCGATTTTCCAACGGCCTGAGACCATGCCAGTTTGCCCCACGGAGCCATGCCCATCGGCCCGACCATTTTTGCGTCGCGCCAATCCGGCCCTTCGACAAATTCCGGATGCGAGTAATCGATCGCCCTGCCCTTCTGCGCCGCCCGCCAGCCTTCATCGGTCACAAGTTCGAGCGGCGGCCCGCCCCTGGTCTCGACCCGGACGGCCGCGATGATTCCGCGCACGCCACCGAGATCAATGCCGTGGATGCCTAGGATGTTCCTGCCCTTCGCGAGCCGCGCCGTGATGTCGTAACGTTCGACCGACTGCCATACGTCCGAGCCCGCGCCCTTGTCGCTGCCGACGAGCGAGCCGTTTACATAGAGTTCGTAACCGTTGTCCGCGGTGATGAGCACACTTGCGTTGGTCGGCGGCGTGTCGACGGTGAAGACCCTGCGCAGCTCGCAGGTTGAATCAAACTCCTGCGACCATATCCAGTTGGCCCGCTCCAGCGGCGGCAATGGCCCCGCGCATGCCCCGCTCACGCCCAGAGCAAACGCAGCCACCCAAACGGCCGTCCACCTCCACCGTCCCTGAGTCTTTTGCTGTCTTCGGTTATCTTCCCACATTGTTTTAAGGGGTTGGCAAATCGCATCGCAAAAACGCGCGAGAAATTGCCATGAAACCGCTCCATCTGACCGCACGCCGGGCCCGGGTTTCTTGACTCAGGTCAACGTGAGCCCAAGTCCGCGTCTCTCCGGCCGCCTGGCCGCCTGGTTGTGAATCAAAGTTGTGCAAGGAACGTCAACCTGCCCCATGAAATGCCAGCCGTTCTTCGCCGCCCTCCTTCTCGTCCTGAGTGTTCCGGTGGCGGGTGCCGAGAAAAAATCCACCGGGAACGTGGAGCCGACCAACGCCGCCGAGGCCGCGGCGAAGAAGGCATCGGAGGAGAAGGCGCTCGACGAGCAATATCAGAAGTGGAAGTCCTCGCTCCCGTCGGAACAGCAGGCATGGGAGACGGTGCTGGAACAGAATCTCGGCTCGTTTTACCTGCCCCTTCACAAACGTGACAAGATCGCCGGCAGGTCCAACGCCTGGGACTTCGTCGCCGACAATCCGAAGCTGCCGCGCGTGCTGCTCATCAGCGATTCAGTGTCGCGCGGCTACACGCTGGCGGTGCGCAAGGCGCTCGCAGGAAAGGCGAACGTCCATCGCGCTCCGGAGAATTGCGGCCCGACTGCGAACGGCCTGAAGAAGCTCGATGTGTGGCTCGGCTCCGGCAGATGGGACGTGATCCATTTCAACTTCGGCATTCACGACCGCGCCACCAAGCCCGCCGATTACGAGCAGCGGCTCGAGGCCGTCGCCGCGCGGCTGAAGGGGGCCGGCGCGCGTGTCATCTGGGCCAGCACCACGCCCATACCGCCCGACACCAAGGACGGCCCCGCCGCCACCGGGGCGATCGTTGAGAAGAATCACATCGCTGCGAGGATCATGTCGAAGCTCGGCGTCGGGATTGACGATTTGTTTGCATTCATCACCCCGCACCTGGCGAAGGTGCAGAACCCGAAGGATGTCCACTTCAGCGGCGAGGGCTACGAACTGCTCGGCAAACAGGTGGCTTCCTCAATCGAGTCGGTGTTGAAGTAGCGCGTCGGTTGCCGCCTGCCTTGCGGGGCTCGGTCGTCTGGCGGGCCGGCGGCTCTCACGGGCGCTCAATCGCCATCGCGATGCCCATGCCGCCGCCGACGCAGAGCGAGGCGATACCGCGCTTGAGCTTCAAGTCCTCCATGAGGTGCAGCAACGTGACCAGCACACGCGCGCCGCTGCAGCCGATGGGATGACCGAGAGCAATGCCGCCACCGCGCTGGTTGAGTTTCGCCATGTCGAGGCGCAACTCCATTGCGCAGCCGAGCGTCTGCGCGGCGAAGGCTTCATTGATTTCAATCGCATCCACGTCGTCGAGCTTCCAGCTGGCTTCCTCGCACAACCTGCGGATTGCGCCGACCGGGCCGAGGCCCATCGTCGCCGGATCGCAGCCGACGGCGGTTGCGGCCACGATGCGAGCGCGGGGTTGGAGCGCGTGCTGCTTGGCCGCCGCTTCGCTGGCGACGAGGACGAGCGCCGCGCCGTCATTGATGCCCGAGGTGTTGCCAGCGGTGACCGTGCCAGTCGGACGGAATGCGGGTTTGAGCTGCGAGAGTTTCTCCAGAGTCGTGTCGGCGCGCGGATGCTCGTCGGTGGCGATGTCACCCTCGCGGGTCTTGATGGGAACGATTTCGCGTTGGAACGCGGCGCGGGCGGCAGCGGCGCGTTGCTGGCTGGTGAACGCGAATTCATCCTGCTCCGCGCGGCTGATCTTCAGCAGGTCGGCGACGCGCTCGGCGGTTTCGCCCATGCCGAGTTTCAGCACGGGGTCGGTGAGGCCGTCGGTGAAAATCGCGTCGGCGAGCGCGCTCTCGCCGAGCTTTTTGCCCCAGCGCAAATCCAGCGCGTAATGCGGCGCGCGGCTCATGGATTCCACGCCGCCGGCGAGCACGAGCGAGGACTCGCCCGCCGCGATGGCGTCCGCCGCGAGCGCGATGGCCTTCAGCCCGGACGCGCACGCCATGTTGATGGTGAAGGCGGGCGAAACCTGCGGCACGCCGAGGCGCAGGCCGAGCTGGCGCGCGACATTCATGCCGCCGGCGGCCTGAATCACCTGGCCGAGGATGACCTGGCTGATGGCCGGCTTGAGCGCGGCGGGCACGATGGCCTCGGCGACGGACAGCGCGAGGTCGGCAGGCGCGAGTGACTTCAATCCACCGCCGAAGCGGCCAATGGCCGAACGACGGGCCGCGACGAGATAAACGGGCTGGGAGTATTCCATTTCAAGAGGGTTGGAAACAACCGGCGGACATGAGGCGCGGCTCGCTGCCGGCGGGTGCAAATTCCATCAGCGGCAACAGGCCGTTTGCGGCCTCGATCCCCGGCGCGATTTCGCGGAGCACAAGCCCGTCTCGCGTGAGTTCAAACACCGCGCGCTCGGTGACGTAGAGCACCTGCTGTCCACGGGCGAGCGCCGACGGGCCGTGAAAGCAGACCTGTTGCACGCGCTTCACAAATTTCACGTGCGGCCCTTCGCGCACAATCCTGAGCGCGCCGTTCTCGACCGCCACTTCAAGGTCGCCGGCGCGGAACGTGCAACAGAAGACGACGCGCTTCGCGGCCTGCGCAATGTTCACAAAACCGCCCACACCCGCGAAACGTCCGGCAAACGTGCTCACGTTCACGCTGCCCTCGGCGTCCACCTCCACCGCGCCGAGGACCGCGACATCCAGCCCGCCGCCGTCGTAGAAATCAAACTGCGCCGGCTGGTCAATGATCGCCTCGGGAAAATGGCTGCAACCGAAACTCAGTCCCGAGGCCGGCACGCCACCGGTCGGTCCGCTTTCGACGGTCAGCGTGAATTCATCCAGCCGGCCGGTCTCGGCTGCGACGGCCGCGACTGTCTCGGGCAGTCCGATCCCGAGGTTCACGATGTCCCCGCGCCGGATTTCCATCAGCGCGCGGCGGCCGATGATTTTGCGTTCGGAAAAGGGCAGGGGGGCGAGTTCGAAATGTCCGCTGGCACCGGCGCAGTATCCCGCGTTGAACTGCTCGCCAAACGTCTGCGCGTGCTCGGCCGGTTCCGCGACGACCACGAAGTCCACCAGGGTGCCCGGGACACGCACGGATTTGGGGTCGGCGATCTGGTCCACGATGCGCTCGACCTGGGCGATGACGATGCCGCCGTGATTCTTCGCGGCCTGCGCAATCGGCAGCACGTCGGCGATGACGCCCTCTCGCTCCATCGTCAGGTTCCCCTTGCGGTCCGCGCTCGTGGCGCGGATCAGGCCGACCGTGATCGGGAAGGAGCGGTAGCGCAGCCAGTCCTCGCCATCGAGCGGGATCCGCTCCACGAGCGCCTCGGTCGTGCGGGCATTGAGACGCCCGCCGCCGTGGCGCGGGTCGATGAACGTGTCCAGCCCAACTTTTGTGAAAATGCCCGGACGCCTGGCCGCGATTTCACGGAACAGCACACAGACCACTCCCTGCGGAAAATTGTAGGCTTCGATTTTGTTTTCGAGCGCGAGCCGGCCGAGACGCGGTGCAAGATTCCAATGGCCGCCCACCACGCGCTTCAGGAGGCCGGAGTGCGCGAGGTGGTTGAGGCCGCGTTCAGCGCGATCGCCCTGGCCGGCGCCATAGACCAACGTGAGGTCGCGCGGGTTTTGTGTTTTGAGGAAGCGCTGTTCGAGCGCCACCGTGAGCGCCTCGGGATGGCCGGCGCCGACGAAGCCGCCGACGGCGACCGTCGCGCCGTCCGGAATGGCGGCGACGGCTTCAGAAGCGGTGACGATGCGGGCGGCGGCTCTCATGCGATTCTCCCGTGGCAGCCGACGTGAATCGGCTCTGACTTGTTCCTCAATGAAGAGTTTGCCAGGACGCTCACCTTGGCAGCGGTCAGCGGCCAATCCCAAAGGGATTGTGTCAACCAGCCCAGGGTTGCGAGGCACGAGCTACCCTGGGTCAACCGCAGAAAATCCAGCCAACCCCAACGGGGTTGCGGCTGGTCTGCCCACCCGGAAGCCTCAACCCCGTTGGGGTTGGAATGATTCCAATTTACATTCACCCAAGGTAGCTCGTGCCTCGCAACCTTGGGCTTTGAGCCGGAATCCCGTTGGGATTCTCCAACCGAGTCAGCCCCTGACTGATGGGTGATTACAAGAGTTGAAATGAGCCGGCCCACGTCGGCAGTTTCCGGATGATTATCCACGCCAGCCTCCGTTGACTTCGAGGGTCTGGCCGGTGACGTAGGCGGCGAGCGGCGAGCAGAGGAAGAGCGCAACATTCGCGACGTCTTCGGTTGCGCCGAAGCGGGCGAGCGGAATGTTCTTCATCATTTCGGCGCGGACGTTTTCGGGAATCGTCGCGGCCATGGCGGTTTCGATGACGCCGGGCGCGATGGAGTTGGCGCGGATGCCGCGGCGTGCGGCTTCGCGGCTGATGACGCGCATCATCGCCTGCACGCCGGACTTTGCGGCGGCGTAATTCGCCTGGCCGTAGAAGCCCTGGATGGCCGCGATGCTGCCCATGCTGACGATCGCGCCGCCATCGCGCATGACTTCGAGGCCGAACTTGCAACAGTGGAAAACGCCGGAGAGGTTCACGTCGAGGACGGACTTCCACTCGTCGAGCGACATCTTGGCGACGGTGCGGTCGCGGAGGATGGCGGCGTTGTTGATGAGGAAATCAATGCCGCCGCAGTGCTGCTTCAACTCCTGCATCATGGCCTGGACGGATTCCGGCCTGGCCACGTCGGCGGCGACGACGTGCGCGCTTTGCGGTCGGAGCGCGTTCAACTCGGCGGCGAGCTTCTCGGCGTCGGCGCGGGTCGGGCCGATGTCGGGATGGTTGAGCGCGACGGTTGCGCCCGCGCGGTGAAAGGTGCGCGCCATCTGCGCGCCGATGCCTTGCGATGCGCCGGTGATGAGGGCGACTTTGCCGGTGAGATTGATTTCGATGCTCATTTGTATATGCGGACGGTTTTGGTCTGTGTAACCGATGCTATCTTTCCTGCCAAATAGTGAGTGCCAATGCCCTCAAAGTAGCGATGGAAACCCACGCGGCGAAACCAATCCAAATCATCCGCTGCTCCAATAGTCCAAAGTGAATGACAACAAAACCTGCAATGACGGCAGCCAAAACAATGGAACTGATGATTCCCATTCGACTGTAGCCAGTGAAATTTTGACCAAATCTCTCGCCGAAGCTGGCTTCTCCTACCGCGCGACGTGCGAGAACTTCCTTTTCAGTTTTACCAAGTCGCTTCTGACTGTGAAGCACCTCCGTCACCGTGCTCTTGTCCAAATAATCTCCAAGTTGCGCGTCAAAAACTTGCCAGCCGAGATGAGCTGCAATCTGAAAACTCAACAACAAAGCCAGCTCCCCGCTCGACTTCGAGAGCGCGGCGGGAACGCTCACCCCAATGAAATCAATCTCCGCAGACTCGCCTGTGTAGATTTGAACACACAAGCGCCGCTGCTTATCGCCGTATTCAAACACCCCGGCACTTTCTCGCCGGACGCCGGGCAGTGATGCAATGAAAGACTCGGCCTGCGCCCTTTGCGTGGCACTCTTTGAATCCCTTGGTTGTATGGAAAGGTCGTAACTCATAGCGCGTGTTGATTCACGTTTGTGTCTTTGCGATGCCGCTAAACACTCTTGTCACACACAGGCTTTATGCCCACCGCGACTTCATCAACTTGGTTTCATTTCTTGGCCGCCGCATCCACCGCCGCCAGTTGCAGCATGGCTTGGATGGCGTGCAGTTCGCAGTTGAACCACATCGGGCCGGGATTTTGCATGACCCAGGTCTGGTAGCGGCCCGGCGCTTTCTTGTTCGACTGCGTGCGGGTGAGCGTGGCGGCGAGGGCCTTGGCTTTTTCCAGATGCAGCCGGTCGCCGGTGGCGCGATACGCGGCGAGATACATGCGAATCAGTTTGGCGGAGCTGGCGTTTACGGGCGCGTAGCAGCGGTATTGCTCCAGCACGCAGGGCAGCAGCCACGTCCTGGATTTCGCGCCAGCCTCGCCGTCGGGATTCTGTTCCTTGGGATTGGCGACCGGCGGTTGCGCCCACATGACGAACTGGTCTTCGGCGAAGCGGATCAGGTCGAGGGCGAGCGCGCGTTTCGCCGGATCGGCGGGGACGGTTTGCAGCAGGTGGATTGCGAAGGTTCCGCCATCGTGCTTGGTCAGGTTTACATACGGCGGCAGTGGTTGCACGTCCTCAAACTGCCCCTGCCAGTTCCAGGTGCGCACGGGATTCTGCATGACCCACGCAAAAGCCTTTTTGCGCATGGCATCGAAGCGATGGTCGCCGCTCGCCGCGCCGAGCCGGTCCAGAAACTCAACGACGAGCGTTGGGATTAGGATGTTGTCGGTGATCGGCTTGCCGTCATAGGGCGAGACGAACATCAGCCAGCTTCCCTCCGGCGACTGGAGTTTGGCGTAAGTCTCGGCGATGCGGACGGCGGCGTTCAGGTATTTCGCGTCCTTCGTCGCGGCATAAACATCGAGATAATAACCGCCCGTCTCCGCGCCGCCGAAGGTCATGTAGCGCCCCGCGTTCATGTGGCCGCCGAGCTTGTCGCGGAACATCGTGGGGTGATACAGCGGCGGATGAAACGCCCACACGTCTTTTCCCGTGAAGCTGATGCTCAAAAGATAATCTGCCGCGCAGCGGGCCGCTTTCAGAGCTTCCGCCACATCGGCGGGCGGTGGGGTCTGCGCGGCATACATGGCCAGCGCCGAAGCCGAGCCGCCGATGATCTTCGACGGGTAGCGGTAGAGCGGAAACTTCTCGTCCGGCACGCCGGTGGTGAACCAGCACTGCAAATCCGGCGAATGCACGAGCGTTTCGAGTGCGGTGCGCGCGCTGTCGCGCCACGACATGGCGGGCGCGGGATATTCCTTGGCGATCACGGCGGCGCGATGAAACACACGCGTCATCGGCTCGCCGACGGCAGCGCCCTTGTCGTCGAGGCCCTGAACAGTGAGCTTCGCCTTGCCGGTGATGAGCTTCTCCCACACGGGCGAGAGCGGCGACCACGGCTTGGCGGCGGTGAACGTGAGCGCGTCGCCTTTCGCGGGCGTGATGGTGAAGCGATACAACTTCGCACCGGGCACTTCCTTGAAGTCAAACGCGGGCGCGTATTGGAATTGCACGGCCCGGCCGTTCCAGAACGGCTGCTGGCCGGGGACGCCGGGGCGCACGGGAGTCGCCGTCTCATGCAACGCCTGCGCGCGCAGGGCGGCGTCCGTCTGCAAGTGAGCTGGTGTCTGGGCCGGCGAACGGTTCGCCGCCAGCAGGCTGACGAGCACGATGGTCAGGCAGGCTCTCCGGCAACTTTGAGGTGGGAGCGATGTGTGCATGCTGAAATCAAAGCCCTTTGGCGGGGCCGAAAAACTGGAACCAGATCATGTAGGCATAGAGCGCGGCCATGAGGCCGACGAAAACGGCCCACCACAAGAACAGGCTCCGCAGGCCGCGATGCTTGAGGCGCTCCGCCTCCGGCAGCGCGGCCATGGACGGCGACCAGATGATGCCGGCGAGCTTCTCAGGCGCGGGCGGACGCGTGAGCAGCGACACGACGAACATTGCGAGGATGGACGTGATCCACACGATGAAGGTGCGGTTGAGCCAGTTGTCGAACGGTTGCAGGAGGGGCACCTGTTTGAACAGCACGTTTTCAACCAGCCAGGTGTAGGGAAAGCCAAACCACAGCACGAACGTGGCGGCGGCCGCCGTGGCGCGACGCCACAACACGCCGACGAGGAACACTGCGGCAATCGGCGCGGCCACCCATGCGCCGATGTTCTGGATGAGCAGGAACACCCCGAGCTGCCGGCGCGTGAACCAGATGGCCAGCAGCGTGGCGATGGCGAGGATGATGAAGCCGCTCCAGCGTCCGACGCGCACAAGGTGGTCCTCGCTTTTCACTCCCGGAACCAGCGGCTTGTAGAGGTCCATGGTGAAGACGGTGCTGCACGAGTTCAGCACGGAACTGATGTGGGAGAGCATGCCGCTGGCGAGCCCGGCCATCACGATGCCGCTCAAGCCGGCGGGCAGCAGATCGCGCACGAGCGTCGGGAAGGCGAGGTCCTTGTCCTGCAGCGACGGATACAGTTTGAATGCGATGATGCCGGGGATGACGATGAGCAGCGGCAGCACCACCTTCACGAAGCCGGCGAACACCACGCCCATGCGCGCATCCCACTCGCTGCGCGCGCCAAGGCAGCGCTGGACGATGAACTGGTTGGTGCAGTTATACCAGATGCCGACGGAGAGAAAGAGCGTCCACACGCCGAACCACGGATACTCCTTGTCCGTGATCGGGTAGATGATCTTGAACTTTTCCGGCGCGCTGTGCATGAGCGCGCCGAGGCCGCCGACCTTTTCGAGTCCGACCCAGGCCACGACCAGCCCGCCGATCATCATCACCACGAACTGGAGGAAGTCCGTCCACGCCACCGATTTCAAACCGCCGTAGATCGTGTAGCTCCCCGCCAGCGCCGCGAGGGCGACGATGGTCGTCGTTTCCTCGATGTCGAACATGCCGCGCATCGCCTTGGCCCCCGCCAGCATCACCACCGCCATCTGCGCCACGATCCACAGGACGAGGCAGCACACGGCGAAGAGGTAGCGGCAGTGTGCGTTGTAGCGTCGCTCCAGAAACTCCGGCATCGTGTAGAGCCCGCCGCGGACGTAGAACGGCAGGAACATCCAGATGAGGAAGCTGAAGGTGATGACATTTCCCCATTCCCACTGCGCCACCACGAAGCCCACGCCGTAGGCCACGCCGACCATGCCGATGAAGTGTTCCGTGCTGATGTTTGCCGCGATGATCGAGCCGCCGATCGCATACCAGGGCAGCCCCTCGCCCGCGAGGAAGTAGTCCTTCGCGTCCGATGACTTGCGCCGTCCGACCCACATGCCCAGGCCGACGGTGAACAGCAGGTAGAGGCCGAAGAGGGCGAAGTTCAGCGAGTTCATTTCCGGGTGCCGGCGGGGGCGGCGTGCGGTGCAAGGGCCTGAAGCCGTTCACCGGCCTGCAACGCGTGTTCCGTGAACCTCTCCAGCGAACCGGCGGCGAAGGGCGTCACCGTCACGGTGTAGAGATCAAGGCCATACAGCTCGCGCGGCGGAAGGTAGCCCGCGTAGCTGTTCACGATGTTCATCACCACGACGGGCATGGACGGAAACTTCGCGCGAAGCCGTGTCTGGAACACGCTGTAGGCCTCGAACGGATGCCCAAAGAGCAGCGCGTCGCCAAGCCGCCAGCTCCAGAGGCCTTTCCTTGAGGTCGTGCCGTCGCCCACGATCTGCCGCACGCCCAGCTTGCGCCAGAGCCGCTCCTTCAGCACGCGGTCTTCGGTGCGCTGCCATTCCTCCTTGATCTGGGCGGTGGTCGGCATCGGTTTGAGATCGAGTTCGATTTCAACCTTCTCAACGGCAAGCACGCGGGAGGCTTCATCGGGTTCGCGCTTCCACATGGCCAGCGCAGCGCCGGATTCGATCGCGCCCTTGAACACAAGCTGCGTCGCAGGCGGAAGCATCGCCTCCAGCGTGGCCAGCGCCGCATGACCGAGCCGCCGTCCGTGGGAATCAGCAAGAGCCGCGTCGCCGGAGTATTGCTCGGCGGGCGCGAGTTCCCCGGACGCCCCCTGGAGGAACAGACACGGTGCGTGCGTGTGCGTCTCCACGACTTCGCGCGTCGCCCCGACGTAGTCCGGGGAGATGAGCCGGTTGTCCCACGCCAGGGTGGTGGGATGGCAGGCGTAGTTGACGATCGTTCCCAGCACGCGGCCCTGCTCATCCGTGATGCGGCCCAGGAGCAGGGTGTCGTCGGCGGGTTGCGCGGGATTGAAGCCAACGATGCAGCGGTCGCGATCCGGGTCGCGCAGATCGCGGTTCGTCGCGAGGTCACACTTCCCGTAGCGCCAGTCCAGTGTCGCGGGCACGGCGGTGCTGAGGGCGTGCTGTGCGGCGCGGATGGAGGCTGCGCGGAGTTTTTCAAGATACAGCGCGCAGTGCTGGCCGCCGGGCTTTGCGGCGTCCTCGCGGTTGACGCTGGGCCCGGCATGGGTGTGCGACAGGCAAAACATGCAGCGCCCCGCATCGATTGAGAGCGCATCAAGAACGCCGCCGCGGACGAACCACTCGTCATCGAGGCTTTTCCACCAGCCGAGGTCCGCGCCGATCAGCACAAGCGGCGGATCATCGCGCTTCGCCTGGACCGTGATGCAGGTGAGCGTCATCGGACGTTGAATGCCGTCCGCCACGTCGTGCAAGGCCGCGCCCCAGTTGCGCGAGTAGATGCCCGCCGGCGGCGTGATGTCGCACCGGGCGACGCCGATGATGCCCTGAAACGAAGGTTGTGTGTGTGTCATGGTTTCGGTGGAAGGAGTGACATGCCGCCATCCTGGACGATGACCGACCCGGCCATCTGGCGGTTCTCCGGATCGCAAAGAAACGCCACGGCCCGCGCCACGTCCTGCGCCACGGCCAGCTCCTTCACCGGAGTCATCTGGCGCAGCGTTTCGCGCAACGCCGCGTTGCCGTTCATGATCTGGCCGCTCAATCCGGCGTCCACGATGCCGGGGGCCACCTCGTTCACCAGGATGCCGTGCGGGGCGAACTCCAGCGCCATGCACTGGGAGAGCATCCGCAGTCCCGCCTTTGAGACGCAATAGGCCGGGATGTGCGAATGCACGCGGTGCCCGGCCCATGAGCCGATGAACACGATGCGGCCCGGCTTGCGATGCTCCACCAGGCGCAGCGCCGCCGCCTGCGCCATGTGGAATGCACCGCTGAGATTCACCCGCAGCTCCCGGTCCCACTGCTGCGATGTGATGTGCTGAAAGTCCGCCTGCGTCACCTGCGCGGCATTCGGAATGACCAGCGTGGGCACGCCAAGCGAAGCCTCAACCCGCCGCACCCACGCCTGCACAGCCTCTGAATCGGAGACGTCCACCACGTCATAGCTGGCCCGGCGGCCGAGCGATTGAAGCCCTTTCAGGAAGGCTTCCGCCTCCGTTGCGGGCCGCAAACCGCACAGCGCCACGTCGGCTCCCTGCGTGGCAAGCTCGAGGGCGATGGCGCGGCCGATGTCGCCAAGGCCGCCGCTGATGACCGCTGTTTGACCGGAGAACTTTTTCATCACCAGTCTCCCACGCTGCCGTCCGCGTGGAACGAGCGCTGAAGCACCTCCTGCTGGAAGGGATGCTTTCTCACCTCGGCCTCGTTGATTTCGATGCCGAGGCCGGGCCTGGTGTTCGGACGCACAAGGCGGCCCTTTTTCTCCACGGTGAAACCCTCGGTCACCACGTCCTGCCGCCACGGCACGTCGCTGTGCACGCTTTCACAGATGATGTAGCTGGGCGTGGCAAAACCCAGCTCCAGCGACGCGGCGGTGCTCACCGGCCCCTGCGGGTTGTGCGGCGCGAGCGCCACGCGGTAAGCCTCCGCCATCGCCGCGATGCGGCGGGCCTCGCTCAGGCCGCCGCAGTGGGTGATGTCCGGTTGCAGCACGCTCGCCGCGCGTTTTTCGAGCAGCTCGCGGAAGGCGTGTTGCGAGACGAGCCGCTCGCCTGTGGCGATGGGTGTCTTCACGGCGCGCTGGATGTCGGCGATGCTGTCCATCGTCTCCGGCCAGCACGGCTCCTCGAACCAGTAGAGGTTGTAAGGCTCCAGCGCCTTCGCAAACAACATGCCCATGCGCGGTGACGGGCGCGCGTGGCAGTCCACCATGATGTCAATGTCATCGCCCACGGCCTCGCGCATCGCACGCACGCACGCCTCGGCGTAGCGGATCGGGCGGTTGCCCTCGATGGGCATCGTCTCGGGCACGGCCATGCTCTTGAACGCGGTGAAGCCGTCCTCGACGGCCTTTTGAGCCAGCTCGCCAAAGCGTTTCGCATCGCCCGGATTCGTGTCGTAGAAGTCCTCCATCTTCCCTCCGCCGAGATGGCAGTAGAGCCGGACGTAGTCCCGCACGGGGCCGCCCCAGAGCTGATGCACCGGCACGCCCAGCGTCTTGCCGAGGATGTCCCACAGGGCGATGTCGATGCCGCTGATGGCGGTGCCGCGCACGATGCCGTTGCCATGCCAGAAGTGCTGGCGATACATCATCTGCCAGAGATGCTCGATGCGTCTCGGATCCTCGCCGATGAGCAGCTGCGAGATGTCCTCGATGGCGCCCACGACGCCGCGCGTGTGCCACTCCAGCGTCGCCTCGCCCCAGCCGTAAAGGCCGGGCTGGTCGGTGACGACTTTCACGAAGATCCAGTTTCGCATCCGCGCATGGCAGACGAGTGTTTCGATGGAGGTGATTTTCATTGCGGCATTGGTTGCGAAGATTGGTGGAGTGTCTTGTCGGTGTTCATGGCCGAGCCTGCGTCAGCGAGGCGTCGTCGTAAGTGACGTGGCCTTCCTGACTCGGAGCGTGCATGATCGTATCGAGAATGACGCGCACCCGCGCTGTGCGCGCATCGGTGGTGAAGCGGGTGACCAATTGCTGATACGGCCCTGCCTTCTTCACCTCGGCCCTGGCGTGTTTATGGATGACCTTGCCAATCCTGTCGAATTCCCAGACGACAAGACCGGCGGAGTCGTTCGGGTTCTGTCCGAAACCTTTGCCGTGCAGATCCACCGCGCGCACCCAGACAGAGGCCGCGCAGGTGGTGTCGGGCGAGATTTCGACGTCCTGCGAGATCATCGTGTGGGCGTTGCCGTCGGTGTGCGTGCGGATGGCGCCCCTGCCGTTGTGAAATTCGGGCAAACCCCATTGCGGATGCTGGATGAAATCCGCCTCCTGCCAGATGTGGGATTTCGCCGGCCCGGCAAACTCGTAGAGCCAGCCCGCCTTATCACTTTGGGTTCCGACCGCCGCCGTTGCGCCGCCTTTCGTCCCCTCGAAGCCCGGATTGGCAAACCGATTGCCGGTCGGTTCCTGTGCGGAAGATGAGACGGGCTGCACGCCTTTGCCGCCATCGCCGGGACCGAGTTCGAGCGCCTGCACGAATGCTTCGCCGCGAGAGCCGTCCGCGACGCGCGCAGATTTGAAGTGGACCTCGATGATGCCGTTGCGCGGCGTGATGCCGTTGAAGACGAGGTCGGCGGCGCGGTCCGGCCCGCCGGCAGTGGCGGCAACATCCAATCTCTTCGCGACGAGTTGGCCGTTGATGCGGATGTCGAAGCAGTTCAGCCGCGTGTCGAGACCGCGCGCGGCGGCGAACTTCAGCCGCACATGATGCTTGCCGGGGCCGACGGTGAGGTTGGCCCAGAAATCCCGGCCGTGAATGCCGTAGCGATACAGTTCTGGATCCGACGTGTTATTGATCGCGTTGGTGGCCGGCGTGAACCACCACGAGGCAACCACGGAATCTGCGAGGTTGCCCAAGCGGGTGACGACTTCTGTGGCGGGCCGCCAGCCCTGGCCTTGCGAGTCGCGATAGTCATTTCCGCTCGTGTAGCCGAAGATCATCCGCTGCGTCTCCACCGGGCCGGTTCCGGTGGGGAAACCGTGCGCCTTGTCCTCTTTCGAGAACTGCACAGTCTCCACCGCGACACGGTTGCCCTTCGAATACGGGTTGTGCTCGCCGCGCGGCACGATCTTCAGCGTGTGCCGTCCCTGCGCCAGGCCGTTCTTGTAGTAGAGCACCTGACGGCTTCGCGGTGCCGGATTCCAAGCGTCTATGTGGACCAACTGCTTGTGTCCATCGAGATAAACATCCGCCAAACCGCCATCGGGTCCGGCGCTCCCGATCAGGCGGACTTGATTGCCTTCGAACTCGTGCGCCAACGCCGTTCTCTCATTCTCCTGCTGCGGATCGTCGCCGGTGATGACGATTCTCTTCACGCCGTCGTGGCGGATGGTGACGATGGCGTCGCCATTGGCGAGTTTCTTCACCACATAGCCGTTGGCGTCAGTGTTGGCACGTTGGTCGAGCTTCTTCCCGTCCGCCGTCGCCGTCACCGGCACAAACGCGAGCCGCAGCACTTCGGTGGTGTTGCTTGGCGCGTCAAAGGTCGTGTATTCGATGCGGCCGTCGCCGTAGATCACCGAGTTCACCACCGCCGTCGAGCGGACGATGTGGTTCTCCCGGCTCGCGCCGAGTTCCTCCGGCAGCCAGCCGATGCTGGCGAGCACGAACCGCAGCGGCAGCGGATGCGCGATGTTGAACCACGAGCCGTTGACGATGGTGCCGCCGTCTATGTTGTCTTCGGTCACGCCCGTCTCGTGGATGTCGTAAGTTTGAAGCACCATCTGGCGGTAGGCCAGTTCGCGCATCCAGGCGTCGCCCGCCTCCACGGCGTATTGCGCGAACGCGGGTGCGTGGATCATCGGGCTATACCAGAGCGAGCGCTCGCAGCAACCCGACGATTCCGGATACGCCCACGCGCCGCCGTAGACGTCGCCGTTGGAGTTGCGGCTGACGCTGGTGCGGTTGAAATACAGCGTGAGGATGTTCCGCGCGTCGTAGCCCCAGTTTGGAAACTCGGCCTTCCTGTCCATGATGTAGCGCGCCACCTCGGAGGTGATGTAGCACGACTGCACCGGATCGTCCCAGTCCCAGAAGTAGCGGCCCCACGTGTCGTCCACCCACCACGCCGGGAGCAGCTTGTCGCGCAGGTAACGCCTGCCCGCGTCGCGCGCGGCCACGAGGGCGCTGCCTTTGCCCGTGTGGCCGAGCCTGATGACCTCATCGAGAAAGCGCACGATCATCACCACGCCGGCGGTTTGCTTGTTGAAGAGGGGGTGGTTCTTTCGCCAATCGTTCTTATGAAGCCCGGCGAACACCCGCGCGGCCTCGTCGGGATTGGCGTAACGCGGCCACGGGTCGGCGCCAGGGTCGAGATTGCATTTTGCTGCCAGCACATCAGCCCAATGTTTCGCCGCCTCCAGCCAGCGCGTGTTGCCGGCAAGCTGATACGCGCGCAGCAGGCCCTCGCCGGTCGAGCCAATGATGTCGAGTTGGATCATCCCCGTCGGGTCGGCTTTGCGGTAGGTCTTGCCCTTGGTCGGCACGCTGATGAACACGCCAGGCCACGGATGATCGTCCGCCGTCACGCAATGATCCAATACGAAATCCGCCATGTAAGTGATGTGGGCGATGGCTGCGGGATCGCTGGCATAGCGATAGTAGTCCACAAAGCCATTGAGCACGCTGGTCGCGCGCTGACCAAGGTCGCCGTTACCCCAGTCGCCCACGTCAAGCGGTGTGATCGTGCCGTTGGTCGCGATCTTCCAGTGGCCGGTGAAAACGTAATGCGGATAGACAGCAATGGCGTTCGCCGCCGTGGTCCACGGATAACGCTTCATCGTCTCCGCCGCGATGCGCACGCGCAGGTCGCACTGGCCGTTCAGTCCGCGATACCACGGCGCGATGACTCCGAGCTCATCATGGACGGCCTCGTGGCCATAGTAGCGGTTTTGAACCTCCGCTGCTGAAACCGGCAGCGACGCCATGCCTGCGAGAAAGACAGCGACGACCGCATGGATCATCCATTTGGAGGGAATGCTTGAGATGCTCATTCTCATGTCCATGTCATTCCTGGCAAACGGTTTTAGAGTTTGAACTGCGGGATTTTCATCAGCTCGCCGCCCTTCAGGGCCGAGTGGTGCGCGACAATTCCGGCGACCGTCAGATTGAGGGCCATCGCAACATCCACGAGCGGTTTGCGGTTCTGCAGAATTGCCGAGATGAATTCGTTGGTCAGGTGGCCGTGCGATCCGCCGTGGCCGCCGCCCAGGACGCCGGGAGGCAGGGGCGGACGTTTTGTGTTCGGCAGTTTTTTTTCCAGGCCTTCGTATTTTCCGTAGAAAGATCCCTTCTGTCCGCGAACGCGCCCCATCTCGCCGCCGGAACCGGGCGTGTCCCAGCTCACCGCCATGCGCGCCGTGCCGCCTTCGCTCGTGCGGAACAACGCGATCTCCGTGCCGAACGGGTTTTTGTAGCTGTTGTTGGCCGGTTTCAAATGCTCGACCAGGCTGGGCATCCCGAGACAGGAAACCTCCGTGAAGCTTCCGCCGGTTACGCAATTGTAATAGGCGTTCGAGTGCGTGGGATAAAACTGCGGCGGCAGGCCGACGCGCCAGCCTTTGTAGGAGTCAATCGGCTGGTCCATGTAGTGATAGTATTCGCCTTCGGCATAGACGAGTTTGCCCAGTCCGCCCGCGTTGTAAATCTGCCGCATGGCGAACAGGTCCTCATGAAAGGCGGATGTCTCATACATCATGTATTTGAGGCCGCTCTTCTTGACCGCTTCAAAAACCCGTTCGGCATCCTCAAGTGAAGCGAAAACCGCAGGGACGGCGGTGGCGACGTGCTTGCCGTGCTTCAATACTTCGATGCAATGCTCGGCGTGATGCGGCGCATCCGTGGCGACAAACACCGCCTCGATCCTGTCGTCTTTGACCAGTTCTTCGAGGGATGGATACGTTTTGGCGCAACCTGTCACCTTCGCGAGTTCGGCGCAGCGTTCAGGAATCAGATCGCTGACGGCGACGACCTCGACGTTAGGGTGGTTTTGAAAGAAGAACTTCGCCGCGAACTTGCACACGCCGTAGCCGACGAGGCCCACGCGGATCTTCCGGTCGGAAATCGGCTGCCATCCCCTGGACAGGTTTGGATCCTCAGCCGTTTTTTCAAATCCTGGGATGACCTTTTCGGCAGCGTGCGCGGCTTGTTGCAGTCCGATGGCCGTGACACCGGCCATGGTGCCGCTTCGGGCGAGAAAGCCGCGTCTGGAAAGGGCGTTTTGTTGATCGGAAAATTTCGTGGAGCCTTTTGGAGTTGAGATGTCAGTGGTGTTCATGGGCGATGTGATGGGTGTGTTCGTTGGGGATGGGAAACTTGCGGGTCACAGGCTGTTCACCGCGGCCTGCGTGGCTTCCAGCGTGCGGTCAATGTCCTGTTCCGTGTGCGCGGCGCTCACGGAGCCCTGTTTGCACGGCAGCGGGAAATGGTAGATGCCGCGCGCGATCAATGCCGCGCGATAACGGCGGTCGAGGTCGAAGTTGTGGTGGGCCGCCGCGTCGTGCCAGTCGCGCGGGGCGTGATCCATGAAGTAGGCGCACGAGGCCGAGGCGTTGCGCACGATGACGGCCGTGATGCCCTTGGCAGCGAAGATTTCCTCCAAACCCCGCTGCAATCGCGCCGCCCGGCCCTCGATCTGGCGGTAAACCGCGCCATCGTCCCGGCGCAGGATCTGCAGCGTGGCGATTGCCGCCGCCGTGTTCGCCGGATGTCCGTTGTAAGTGCCCGCGATGAGCACGCGCTTGCGCGGCTCGGAAGCGTCGAAGAGCCGCATGATCTCCGCCTTTCCGCCGAGCACCGCCAGCGGCCAGCCGTTTGCGACGGCCTTGCCGAACACCGTGACGTCGGGCGTCACCTTTGCGATGGACTGGTAGCCCGCCAGTGCCGAGCGGAAGCCCGTCTTCACCTCGTCAAAGATCAGCACCACGCCGTAACGATCACAAAGCTCACGCAGGCCCTGGAGATATCCGGGCCGCGGCAGCACCACGCCGATGTTTTGCAGCACCGGCTCGGTGATCAGGCAGGCCACCGCGTGACGGCGGAAGACATATTCCACCGAGTCGAGGTCGTTGAAGTTCACCACATGGATGCGCCGCTGCGTGCTGATCGGAATGCCTGCCGAAATCGGCACGAAGGGATATTCGCCCGGCGAGACGCGCGGCCCCAGGTCCGCCAGCGGCGGCATCACGGCCCGGCCCACCTCATCGTGCCAGCCGTTGTAGCCGCCCAGCGTCACCAGCACGTCGTCGCGTCCCGTGAAGGCCCGGGCCAGGCGGATCGCATTCGCCGTCGCCTCGCTCCCGGTGTTGAGAATCTGCACCAGCTCCAGCGTGGGCACGCTCTGACAGAGCAGTTCCGCGAGTTCGGCCTCCCACGGCGTCGAGCCGCTGCCCATCAGCGACCAGCCCGCGTCCATCGCCCCGCGCACCGCCGCGTTGATCTCGGGATGATTGTGGCCCAGCAGGTGCGGGGCGAATGCCGCGTGGTAATCGATGAACTCGCGACCCTCCGCATCCCAGAGGTGGCACCCCAGCGCCTTTGCGAAAACGATGTGCGGCTCGGCCTTGCGATTGAGAGACACGACCCCGCCCGCGATGCGGCGCGAGCTTTGTTCAAGAACAGACTTCGTGCTGGCGGAATTCACGCCGGTGACCCTGAGCCGTCGGGGTGAATTATGACATGGACGGGATGGGGTGGAATTTTGCACTTTCTCAACCATGCCCTGGCTCCCATACCATCACGACTGGCGGCTCGCCTACCAGACCGCGCTCGGACTCCGCGTGCATTGGTTTGGCCGCTACGCCGGCACGCCCGATTGGAAGGTCGAGCCATCCCGCCTCGCCGCCGACATGATTTCCTTCTTCTTCGTCGAACGAAATCAATGCTGGGTCATCGTCAACGGCCATCGTCAGACGTTAAAGCGCGGCGACTTCCTCGTGGTCCGGGGTGGCGACGAGTTTTCCTACGGCCACGATCCCGCCCGGCCGCACGTGAGCTTGAGCGCATCGCTCGCGCTAGAACAGGGCGGCATGGCGAACGCGCTTCTTTGCCGGAAATTTTCACGCCGTTACAGCTGGAGCAATCCGGACGAATACGTCGCCGAGTTTGAAAAAGTGATGGCGGCCATGGCGGGCACGGCTCCCGGTCGTGACCTGGAAATTGCCGGCGCGCTGCTCCAGTGGCTTGCCTACATGATGAACCACCTCCGTCCGGTGATGGACCGGGCGTTCATCGAGGAGCGCAGCGTCGTGGACAAGGTGCTGCTTGCCGAAACCTGGGCCAACGCGCGCTTGGGCGGCGTGATCACCCTTGCCGAATGGGCGCGTGCCGTCGGCCTCAACGCCGTGTATTTCGGACGCGTCTTCAAACGGGAAACCGGTTTGAGGCCGATGGAATGGCTCAACCAGCGCCGTCTGCAAATGGCCTGCCAGCACCTCGCCAGCACCTCCAAGACCGTGTCCGAGATTGCTGAAAACTGCGGCTTTGCCAGCCCCTTCTACTTCTCCCGCGTTTTCCGCCGCCACTTCGGCCAGTCTCCGCTGACCTACCGCAAGACGCAGCTTTGAAGCAGGACGATGCAGTTGGGGATGGATCGAAAGCGTAATCATGGACGGCGTTTGCGATTGCCAACCGGCCAGTCCCGGGAGTTAGGCTTCGCAACATGAGCAAGATCGCACCGCTGTTGAGTGATGCCGGGCGGCGCCTCCGGCAGGCTGCGTATTGACCCGTTCCTTACGTATATGAAATCGCTTTCACCCATGCGTTGTCAGCTCGGCGAGGGTCCGCTCTGGGATGCGGACCGCCGCACGCTGTTTTGGACGGACATCCCCGGCGGCGAGTTGCATGCGTGGCACCAGGCCACGGGTGAAATCCGTCGTGTCTATCGGGGTGAGCCGGTGGGCGGCTTTACGCTCGAGGCGGATGGAGCCCTTGCGCTCTTTCGTGTCAGCGACATCGCCCGTCTGGATCCCGAGGACGGGCGTTTGCAAACAAGGCCGTTCAGCGATTCCGGCATGGCGCGCTTCAACGATGTGACTGCGGATGTTCGAGGCCGGGTGTTCGCCGGCACCATCGGGCGCGATGATCAGAGCGGCGGGCTGTTCCGGTTTGACCCGGATGGGTCGGATCGCCTGCTGTTTCGCGGCACAGGCTGCTCCAACGGCATGGGTTTTTCGCCCGATGGCCGGCGGATGTATTGGACGTGTTCCACCACGCGGAAGATTTTCCACTTCGATTACGCCGCCGACACCGGGGAGCTGACGCATCGCCGCGTCTTTCATGCCTGCCATCCGGACGAAGGAATTCCCGACGGCCTTTGCGTGGATCGCGAAGGGTTCGTCTGGTCGGCCCGCTGGACCGGTTCATGCATCGTGCGCCAGTCCCCGGCTGACGGAGCGATCGTGCAGACCATCCCCGTGCCGGCGGAGCTTGTCACCTCGTGCTGCTTCGGAGGAGAGGCCCGGTCCACGCTGTTCATCACGACGGCGCGACAGGCGGACAAGCCCGATGAGAGCGGGGCTGGCGGCGTGTATGCCATCGAGACCGAAGCGGAGGGGATTCCTGGACATCGCTCCCGGCTTTTCTGCTCCTGAACCGGAACTTTACTTGTCCCGGTGGTATTTCCGCCGGAAGCGGAGCGGGGTGAGTCCGGTGTGCTGCCGGAATTGACGGGTGAAGGAACTTTGATCGCAGAAGCTGTAATTGGCCGCGATCTGCGAGATCGGGGCGTCGCTGCGCAACAACGCATCGGCGGCGGCCTGGATGCGGGTTTTGATCAGGAAACTGGAGGCATTCATTCCGAACTCCTCATGGAATTTCCGGTGGAGCTGGCGCTCGGAGATCCCCGTGAGTTTTGCCAGTTCGGTGATTCGCACGCGGGCGGAGTGGTGGGTGCGGATGTGTTCCACGGCGCGGCTGATTTGCGAGTGGGGGAGGTGGGCTTTCCGCTTGTCCGTGTAGCTGCGCACGACGCCCATGATGCCGATGACGTGGCCCGCGCGGTCAAAGACGGGCAGCTTTGTGGTCACAAACCAGTCGAGCAGCCGCTGTTCGTTATACCAGATTTCCACGCGGTTGAGCAGCGGCCGGCCGGTGCGGATCACCTGCTGGTCATCGCGCAGGAAGCTGTCAACGATCTGCGGCGGGAAGAATTCGTCATCCGTGCTTCCGACCAGATCGGCCTCACGGCGAAGTCCGAATCTCTCCACCATTGACTGGCTGGCGCAGATCAGCCGGCCCTGCTCATCTTTCACGAAAAAGAACAGTCCCGGGAGCGCATCGAAAAGCCGCTGGAACTGCTGTTCCAAGCCCATCCTGTTGAAGAACTCCTGCTGCAGGGCGTGGCGCTGTCCGGACGGGGCCGTGACAGAGGATGCCTTTTTGTCGGATGGAGCAGGCGGCGCTGACATGTCTGAATGTTACCAAGTATTGTCTGATAAAACCAAGACAACCCGAAGCGTCTCCGGCACGATTGAACGCATGAAATGCAAGCCCGTCGCCCTCCTCGCGCTGGCTGACCTCTACACGCTGGCGGCCGTGGGCATCGCCTCGACGATGCATTCGGCGGAGTTGCCGACGCTTTCCGATGAAGGCCGGGCAGCCTGGGAGGCGTCTGATGAAGCCATGCTCCTCATGACATGAAGACCACGCTCACCTCCGCTCTCACGCTACTCGTCGCCTGTGCGTCCGCCGCCGATCCCGCGCCCCTGCCATCGAAACTTTTCACGGTGCCGCAGGGGCTGGAAGTGAAGCTCTGGGCCGCCTCGCCGCTGCTGCACAATCCCACCAGCATCGACACCGACAAGGACGGACGGCTCTGGGTCGCCGAGGGCGTGGACTACGGCGCGAAGCATTATCAGACCCGGCCGGGAGGCGACCGGATCGTGGTGATGGAGGACACGGGTGGTGACGGCGTGGCGGACAAGAGCTGGACGTTCGTGCAGGACCCGGCGTTGCGCGCGCCGCTGGGGATCGCGGTGATCGACAACCAGGTCATCGTCTCGATGGCCCCGAACCTCATCGTTTACACGGACGTGAACCGCGACATGAAGTTCGATCCCGCCGTGGACAGGCGCGAGGTGCTGCTCACCGGATTCAACGGCCACAACCACGACCACGGCCTGCACTCGGTGTCGGTCGGGCCGGATGGTCTGTGGTATTGGAACATGGGCAACAGCGGCGCGATCTTCACCGACAAATCAGGACGCACCTTCCGCATCGGCAGCCCCTACGACATCCGCTACGGCATGAAGCTCGACCTGGACCCGCGCGACTTCGCCGGCCAGCGCAGCGATGACGGGCATGTGTATCTGGGCGGATTCGCGGCGCGCATGAGGCCGGACGGCTCGCATGTGGAGATCATCGGCCACAATTTCCGGAACAGCTATGAGCAGACCGTCACCTCCTTCGGCGACGTGTTTCAAAACGACAATGACGACCCGCCGGCGTGCCGCACGTCGTTCCTCATGCACCACGGCAACGCGGGCTACTCCTCGACGGACGGCCGGCGCACCTGGCAGGCCGACCGGCGTCCCGGCCAGCCGGTG
>JBAYGL010000013.1:0-26178 GCA_041666725.1 Limisphaerales bacterium | reverse complement strand
GCCGACAAACCGTTCGGACAATGGAATCACTTCCGCGTGCTGATGGTCGGCTCTCGGGTGAGCGTGTGGCTCAACGGCAAGCAGGTCGTGGATCATGCCGTCCTGGAAAACTACTACGACCGGAAGCTGCCCGTCCCCGCGAAGGGGCCGATCCAGCTTCAGACGCACGGCGGCGAGATCCGCTGGCGGAACGTCCTCATTCGCGAGATCGGCGGCGAGGAGGCGAACAGGATTCTGTCGGGCCACAACTCGAAGGGCTTCGGTTCCATCTTCAACGGCAGGGACATGACCGGCTGGGCGGGCCCGGTGGACGTGGTGAAGGCCGAGGACGGCGTGATGAAGTGGCAGCCGAAGAAAGGTGGCACGCCGTATTGGAACAAGGAGCTGACGGACTTTGTCGCGCGCCTCGAATTCAAACTGCCGCCCGGTGGCAACAACGGGCTGGCGCTCCGTTATCCCGGTGATGGGAACACCGCCTATGCTGGCATGTGCGAGGTGCAGGTGCTTGACGATGATGCTCCTCAATATGCCAAGCTCGATCAGCGGCAGTATTGCGGTTCCGTGTATGGCATGGTCGCGGCGCAACGCGGTTACCAGCGCCCCGTGGGCGAGTGGAATTTTTACGAAGTCACCGTGAAGGGACCGACCATTCTCGTCGAGCTGAACGGCACGCCGATCACCAGGGCGGACGTGAGCAAGGTCACGGAGTTCATGCACAACACCGCGCATCCGGGCAGGGACCGCCCGAGCGGCTTCTTCGGGTTCGCCGGCCACAACGACCCCGTGGAGTTCCGCAACATTTCAATCAAGCCTCTGAACTGAGCCCTGCCGGACGGGCCGCCGGGTGCTTCTGTGAACCGCCTCGCATCAATCGGAGCCGCCGGCTGGCGCTGGCTTGAAACCCGGCGGCCCCTCAGGCGCGCCGGCTTCAAGCTGGCCATCTTCGCGGTCGTGGTGCTCTTCGCGCTGTATCCGAATCCGGTCCTTCTCGTCCGCCAGATATTCCACCTGTTCGACACCGAATCGCTCATCCAGCCGGACCTGCCTGCGATGCCGGCGATCAATCGCGAGATCGACCAGCTCATCGCGACGAACAAGCCGGTGCTGACGGAGTTCAAGGCGGTCGAGCGTTTCGTCTACCGGCGCATCCGGTATCAGTATGACTGGCACGGCTGGTGGAACCTCGACTACTGGCCCACCACGGCGGAGGTCTGGGAGCGCCAGCGCGAGGATTGCGACGGGCGGGCCGTGCTGGCCGTGAGCATTCTGCGCGCGCGCGGCCATCCCGAGGCCCGGCTCGTGGCCAACCTTCAGCACGTCTGGGTCGCCGTCGGCACCAACGAGCTGATGGGGCCGATGGAGGACAAAAACTTCCGACGCGAAGGCGGGAAAATGGTCAACGGCAAACTCGTCGGCGCGAAGACCCTCATCACGATGCCGTCGCTCAAGACCGTGCTCGATTCGCTGGCGATGACGTGCAAGTTCCCCGCGTGGCGCGTGGTGTTGATCCTCGTGACGCTGCTCGCGCTTGCCTTCCATCCGGGCACGGATGCCGGGCGTTTTGCGGTGCTTTGCGCCATCATGCTCGCCGGCCATGCTGTCTTCATCGACTGGTGTGTGCGCCGGATTGACCGGGATGTCCCCGAGTTTGACTGGAACCTGCCGGTTGCGGCGGTGATGATCATTGGCGCGCTTGTGACCTCGTTCCGGTCAGCAGGGCGGGGGAAGTTTCCGTTGCACCGACCGGACACCGCCGCCTAAAGTTTCCAGCGTCAGACACACTCATTCTACCAACCATGCAGCATCGCGAACTTGGCAGGACCGGATTGAAGCTGTCGGTTGTCAGCTACGGTGCGGCGTCCATTGGCAACGAATACGGGAACGCGACGGACGAGGCGCGCGCCATCCGCTCGCTGCATGTGGCGCTGGACGGCGGGGTGAACTTCATCGACACATCGCCTTACTACGGCCGGACGCTGGCCGAGAAGGTTCTGGGCCGGGCGTTCAAGGAGATTCCGCGCGACCGGTTCATCCTCGGAACGAAGTGCGGGCGTTACGACGTGGCGGGGTTTGACTTCAGCTACGAGCGCATTCTCCGCAGCGTGGACGAGAGCCTCCAGCGGATGGGCGTGGATCACATCGACATCATGCAGTGCCACGACATCGAGTTCGGGGACATGCAGCAGGTGGTGGACGAGGCGTTGCCGGCACTGCGCAAGGCCCGGGAGCAGGGAAAGATCCGCTTCATCGGCGTGACGGGTTTTCCGCTGAACATCTTCCGCTACATCCTCGACCGCACGGAGCTGGACTGCATGTTGAGCTACTGCCACTACGCGCTGAACAACACATCGCTCCAGGGCATGATCCCGTATCTCAAGGGCAAGGGCGTGGGCATCATGAGCGCATCGCCGTTCAGCGAGCGGCTGCTGACACGCCAGGCGCTGCCCTCGTGGCACCACGCGCCGGATTCGCTCAAGGCGCAGTGCCGGAAGGCCGTGGAGTTCTGTGACGCGAAGGGCGTGGACATCGCGAAGCTGGCGCTCCAGTTTTGTCTGCAAAACCCGGACATCACCACCACCGTCCCCGGCACGGCGAACCCGGACAACATGGCGAAGCAGCTTCAATGGATGGATGAGCCGGTGGACCATGAGCTGATCGCCGAGGTGCGGAAACTGTTGGAGCCGACGCAAAACGTGCTGTGGCCAGTGGGCTGGGAGGAGAACAGCGTGGACTGGGAGGCGGGGTTGTGAACGGCGGCCTGGACAACGTCCGGGAAGCCGCAGGCCTGCTGCGCGAAATCGCCCGGCTGGGTTCGGAATCCAAGCTGCCCTTTCTCGTCATTGGCGGTATCCCGGGTGATGCTGGGTGTGCCCGTCATGATTCCGTCCTTGAACCACCTGCTGGCCTTGAAGCTCCATGCCATCCGCCACACGCGCGCCACGCGCGGCGTCAAAGACATGGGCGACATCGTAACCTTGATTGAAACCAACCAGCTCGACGTGGCCACGCTGGAATTCCGGGCGTTGTGCGAACAGTATGGCACTCCCGAAGCCTATGAATCCATCCAACGACTCTTTGTCGGCAAGCGCTGATTTGCCGGAACTCGACTTGCCAGTTCCTCCGCCCGGTTGGCGTCGGGTTCCGCAGGCGTCCCTGGAGCAAATCCTTCAGTTTTCGCGATGGAGCGAGCCGGGGAGCCGCGCACACCGGCGCGAGCAGGACTTGCGTGAAGGCTGTCGTTGCTTCGTGGAATTCGTTCTGTCCTGACCCGTGAACATTGACTCCCACCAGCACTTCTGGCGTTACAGCGCCGCCGAATATCCATGGATGGGCGACAAGCTCGCGTCGTTGCGTCGTGACTATCTGCCGGAGCACCTCGCACCAGAAATGGGCCGCGCGGGACTTGACGGCTGTGTGGCAGTGCAGGCGCAGCAGACCCTGGCGGAGGCGCGCTGGCTGCTTTCGCTGGCGGACAATCATGCGTTCATCAAGGGCGTCGTGGGCTGGGTGGATTTGCAGAGCGAGCGCGTGGAGGAGCAGCTCGCGGAGCTGTCACGACATCCGCGTTTCGTTGGCGTGCGCCATGTGGTGCAGGACGAGCCGGATGACAACTTCATGTTGCGGCCCGCGTTCCAGCGGGGCATCGGAAAGCTGCGGCAGTTCAACCTTGCCTACGACATCCTCGTCTTCCCGAAGCAACTCCCCGCCGCCATCCAGCTCGTCGCGAACTTCCCGGAGCAGCGTTTCGTGCTCGATCACATCGCCAAGCCGTCGATCCGCGACGGCACGCTCACGCCGTGGCGCGAGCAAATCCGGGAGCTTGCGAAGGCTCCGAACGTCTGGTGCAAAGTCTCCGGCATGGTCACGGAGGCGAAGTGGGACGGCTGGCGCGTGGAGGACCTCCGACCGTATCTCGACGTGGTGTTCGCCGCGTTCGGCCCGGAACGGCTGATGTTCGGCAGCGACTGGCCGGTCTGCACGCTGGCGGGCAGCTATGAGCGGGTGCATCGGCTGGTGGACGACTACACGCGGACGCTGACCACCGAGGCTCGGGAAAAGTTCCTCGGTGGAAACGCGACGGGTTTTTACCGGCTTCAGCCCTGATCCCGGGCAATAAAAAAGCACCCTGGCTTGCGCCGGGGTGCTTGGAGAGGAAAAGAAGCTTACTTCTTCGCGCCGAGGATCGCGTCCTTCGCGGCCTTGGCCACGCGGAACTTCACGACCTTCTTGGCCGGGATCTGGATGGTTGCGCCGGTGGCCGGGTTGCGGCCGACACGGGCTTTGCGGTTCACGAGGACGAGCTTGCCGATGCCGGGGAGCGTGAAGCTGTTCTTCGCATTCTTGTAGGCGAGCTCGGCAAGGTGCTCGAGGATGCCGGCGGCCTGCTTCTTGGAGATCTCCGCTTTGGCGGCGACTTCAGAGGCGATCTGTGATTTGGAGAGGGCTTTGGCCATACGTGTTATCTGTTTGTTGAGTGTTACAGGTTAGTTAGTCCGTCTTGCGACTTGCGCGTATGGAAGCCCTCGCTGCAAGGCGGTGCAAGCAGAAAACACGATGAATGCAGGTTTTTTTGCGTGTTCGTTTTTCAAATGCATCGTTGCAGCGCAGGCGCCGAAACAAACTTGGCGTGGCAGCCGGCTCCGGCTAGCTTGCTCGCGCTATGAATCCCCGCCACAAACCGGTCGCCCTCGCCATCGGCGCTGTCGTGGCCGTCTGGGTGCTCGCGATGACGGGCTTCGCCTTCGCGAAAAAAGCCAAAGTCACCGCCGAGAAAGTCCGTGCGTATCTCGCGGGCACGGATATATCCAAGCTCAATGGCAATGATCGCGCGAAGGCCATCAAGCGGCTTGGCGATTACATGAACCAGCTTTCCGTGGACGAGCGCCGGAGCACGCGGATGGATCGCGAATGGTTGCGGTGGTTCAGCGAGATGAACGACCAGGAGAAGGGGGACTTCATCGAGGCGACCATGCCCACGGGCGTGAAGCAGATGCTCACGGCCTTTGAGCAGCTTCCGCCCGAGAAACGCCAGAAGGCTGTCGCGGACAGTTTGAAGAGGCTGCGCGAGGCCCGTGACGATCCGCGCAATCGCGCCCAATGGCAGGGCAGGGACGCCCCGCCGCCGTTGAGCCCCGAGCTGGAAAAGCGCGCGGCCACGGCCGGGCTGGGCACCTTCTACTCGCAAAGCTCCGCGCAGACGAAGGCGGAACTGGCACCGTTGCTGGAGGAGATTCAGCGCGCGATGGAGAGCGGGCGCCTGCTGCGTCCAGGAAGGTGACCATGCACGCAATCGGCAGTCGGCAATCGGCGGTCGGCAATCGAGTGGCGTTCACCCTCATCGAACTGCTCGTCGTCATCGCCATCATCAGCGTGCTCGCGGGCTTGCTTCTGCCGGTGATGAGCAAGGCCAAGGAAGCCGGACGCGGCACGGTGTGCCTGAGCAACCTCCGCCAGCTCGGCCTCGGCCTCCAGCTCTACGTGCAGGACAACAACAACCGGCTGCCCTTCATGCGCGATGCCTTGGCGGGAACCAATTCCGTTCCCGTCACCAACATCGTGTCCCTGCCTGCACCGGACGCCGTCCTGCTGCGCTACACCGGCGGCAACTCAAACGTCTGGCGGTGCCCATCCGACCGGCTGGATGTTTTTCTCCAGACCGGCACGAGCTACGCGTGGAACTCCCTCCTCAACGGCCAGGATGCAGACCGGATGGTGGTGATGAACATCGCCTTCAACCCTCACCAGATTCCCGTTTTCTACGACAAGGACAACTTCCACAAGGACCGCGGCCCCGGCAAGGAAGTGAACTTCCTCTACGCCGACGGTCACATCAACAAGCTGCTCGAAATGGGAGGCACGCGGTGATTCAACTGCGAAACGTCGGCAAGCAATTTGGCAGGCGCTGGGCCGTGCGGGACCTTGACCTCGCCGTGCCGCGCGGGGAAATCTTCGGCCTGCTCGGCCACAACGGCGCGGGCAAGAGCACGACCATCGGCATGATGCTCGGCCAGGTCTGGCCCACCACCGGTGAGCTGCGCATCTGCGGCCACGACATCACACGGAACCGTGCGCAGGCGCTTTACCGCGTCGGGGCGATCTTCGAGACGCCCGTCTTCTACGACTATCTCAGCGGCTGGCGAAATCTGGAAATCCTCAGTCACTACACCGCGCCGACACCGCCGGAGCACATCTCGAAAATTGTCGAGTGGGTCGGCCTCACCGGGCGGGAGCACGACAAGGTGGGCAAGTATTCCCACGGCATGAGGACGCGGCTTGCGCTCGCGCAGGCGCTCCTGCCCGACCCGGAGCTGCTCATTCTCGACGAGCCGAGCGACGGCCTCGATCCCGAGGGCATCCACGAGATGCGCCTGACCATTCAGCGGCTGCAAAGGGAGCTTGGACTCACCATCCTGCTTTCCTCGCACCTGCTCAACGAGGTCGAACAGCTCTGCACCCGCATCGCCGTCCTCAATCAGGGGCGGAAAGTCTTTGAGGGCACGCTTGCCGATGCGAAACAGACGAAGCAGTGGGTGCGCCTGAACGTCGGTGACTTCACGAAGGCCGTCGCGCGCCTGCAGTCCGAGCAGCTCATCACCGGCACGCGCAACGGCTCGCTCGTCGCCCTCGCCGACGGCGTGAAAACGGATGTGCTCGTCCGCCGCCTTGTGGCGATGGACATCCCGGTGTTCGAGATCGCGCAGGAGGAGGAGACCTTGGAGGGCTTTTACCTGAACCTGATGCAGGACAGCCGGGCAGAGAAGTCTCCGCCTGCCGCTCACTGATATGTTCTTCCTCCAACTCCGCAGCGAACTGGTGAAGCTCTTCGGCAAGAAGCGCACTTACATCGGCTTTGGCGTGTTTCTGCTGGCGCAGAACCTGATGCTCCTGGCGTTCCGCTTTTCCAACTGGAAAAACATTTACGCGAAACTGCTCGAAGGTAACGGCTATCTGTCCGACGAATTCGTCTCGGCGCTGACGGTGGCGGTCATCCTGCTCTATCCCCAGATGGTCCTGCTCATGCCGCTCTACGTCACCCTTGTGGGCGGCGACCTTGTGGCCAAGGAGGCCGAGGATGGCACGCTGCGGATGATTCTCTCACGGCCCGTCTCCCGGTTCCGGCTCCTTTTTACGAAATGGCTCACCGGCGTCATCTTCTCGACGATCCTCGTGATCTCGCTGGGTGCAATGGCCCTCTTTTTCGCGCGCATGCGGTTTGCGTGGCGGCGGATGTTTGTCTGGTTTCCACTGCCGGAGGGGACCCTGATATTCAACGTGCTCGGGCCGGACGAGGGCTTGAAGTGTTACGTCCTCGCGCATTTCATCATGGCCCTCAACGCGACGACCATGCTGAGTCTGGCGTTCATGTTCTCGTGCTTCAACATGAAGCCCGCCGCGGCGACGATTCTGGCGCTGTCGCTCCTGCTCGTTTGTTTCGTGATGGAGCTGCTGCCGTTTTTTGCGGACTGGCGTGATTTTACGCTGACACATCACCTCCGTTCGTGGGTTTACCTGTTCTCCAAGCCGGTGCATCTCGCGCAGATCGCCGAATCGATGTGCGTGCTCGCGGCGGTGAACGTGACGGCGTTCGTCATCGGCGCGACGCACTTTCACATGCGGGACATCAAGTCATGAGATCAAGCCCGCGCCCCTGCCGGGCTGATCCTGCGTGGATTCCGGTTGCCGGCGTGTGAAGTGAAGCGGACGGACTTGGTTGGAGTTCGGACTCGGTCGACACCGGCGGTGGCAATCAAGGACAGTGTGGAGGGCTTCGTTCACGCCGCGGCCTGTTGCAAGGGCCTGGTTCGGTCCCTTGCATCCGGGACTGGAGGTTCGGATCGGAGTCACATATTCTCCGAACATGAAAATTGCGCGGCAAGACCGGGATGATTCGCCGGCCTACGCACGCTGGCCGCTGATGCTCCTGCTGGCGGGGTTGCCCACGGTGGCGGCCGCGGTCGTGCTCGTGCAGGGCGACCTGCTGACGGAGGGCAGCCGGCTGGAGGCGTTTTCCAAAACACACTTCGGCGAAGGTTCCAACAACTACGTGGCCCCGACCGGTGCGCAGTGGAATGACTTTCGCTCGGCGGCGCTGGCCTTGTGGCAGGGCGACGTGGCCACGGCGGAAGGGCTCGCGACGGGCTTGGACTACGAGGTCCTTCAGTTCACCGACACGTCGACGGGAACGACCTTGCTGGCGCTGCGTTCGCGGGAGACGAACGGGCTGCCGGTGCGCGGCTGGGGGACGTGTTTCGTGAACACCGGCGCGGTGCTGGCCGCGCAAATCCAGGTGCCGCATCCGCAGTGGGATTTTCGCACTCCGACGCTGGGGGCGGAGGTGTTTCTCAAGTCCGGCGCGCGCGGCCTGCTCATCGCCGGTGCACACCGGCATGTGAACGGCACGGGCACGGGCGATCCGTGCGACCTGACCAACACGGCCTTTCACGCGGCGCATTCCGCCTGGAGCGGCGGCACTGGCGAGAACACCGCCTGGCAGATTCACGGTTTCAGTCCTTCAGGCCACCCAGAATTTCCGACGGACACGCAGGCCGTGCTGTCCACGGGCGAGGGGGGGACGAACTGGATGTCCACCAACGTCGCGCGGCTGGACCGGCAGATGGAGTGGAACCGCGTGAAGGCCTACGCCTACAACCGGAACCTGGAGACGAATTCCGCGCTGAACCTGCTGGTGAACGAAGGCGTGGACGGCCAGACGTTCACGAACCTGGGCGCGCGCTCGAACGTGCAGGGCATCCACAGCCGCGGGCTGGGCGGGACGTTCGTTCATGTGGAGCTGGCCACCCCGGTGCGGACGAATGCGCTGCTGCGCACCCAGGCTGCGGACGCCATCGCCAACGCCGTGGCGCTCTCGTTCACCAACCTGCCAGCGGCGACGAATGTGACGCTGACGAACGCGGTGATCAGCGGCAGCAGCCTCGTGGTGGGCGTGCGCTCGCAGGCCGGCCGGGCGCACCAATTGGAGATCGCAACGGCCCTGGCGACGACGAACTGGGCGGTGCTTTACACGTTTCCCGGCCAGAGCGGCGTGCGTTTTCTGACCAACAGCCCGGGGCTTGGCGGGAACATTTTCCTGCGGGTGCGCGTCGAGTAGGCCGGCTCAGTAATCGTAGAGGCCGCTGTCGTGGGAGTAGGCCCCGCCGGCTCCGCCGGGGCCGCCTTCGCCGCCCATGAGGTCGCCGAGCACGTCCCCCATGTCGGCTTCGATCTTCTCGGGATCTTCGCCGGCTTCGAGGCGCTTGATGGCGACGTCGAGATCCTTGGGCATCGTGCCGGGCGGCATGAGGTCCTTCATCTTGCGCATCATGTGCGCCATGTGCCGGGGGTTGTTTTCGTCGAGGTGCTCCATGTCGCGTTCCATCTCGCTCATGGCCTTCATCACACGGGGATCGTCCATGTCGGGCATGGGCGGGCCGTCATCGCCTTCGGTTTTGGCGGCGGGTTCCTTGAGGCCCTTCGACATGGCGAAGCGGCTCATCTGCTTGCGCATCTTCTTGTTCCCGCACTTGGGGCAGGCAGGTGTGCGGTCGGGGTTGATGCGCTTGGAGAGGAAGTTGAAAACGACCCGGCACTTGGGGCAGGCGAATTCGTAGATGGGCATACGCTTAATGAACCACTAACCGGCACTGACTGGCACTAATCGGAATTCCGCGATGCTAGGTTGTCTTCATTAGTGCAGGTCAGTGCGAGTTAGTGGTGCTTGAATGCGGTTCAAAGCAGAAGCCCCAGCCTGACGACCGGGGCTTCGCGAATGGTTTCGATTCCGGCCTACTTCATCCGGTCGAAGTTCTTCTGGAGGATCTGCCAGTCGGGCAGGCTGGCGAACTTCTCACGGTTGGTGCTGATGATCTTCGCCTCGTTCGCGTTCTTGGTCGGGCGGCTGACCTTGTAGAAGATGCCGAACTTACCGGGCATCACTTCCTCGGCCAGCTTGTAGGCGGCGTATTCGTCGGTCACGTCGTGATCCTTGGGAACCTCCGGGAAGGCACCGCCCTTGCGGGGGTTCGCACCGTCGAAGGCCCCGGGGTGGAACTCGACGCACTCGCTGAGGCACTCGATGAAGCTGAAGCCGTCGTGGTCCATCGCCGCTTCCATCATCTGGAGGACGTGGTTCGGGTTCGTGTGCGTGGTGCGCGCGACGAAGGTCGCGCCCGCCGCAATGGCCTGCTTCATCGGATTGATGGGCCGGTCGCCGCTGCCCCAGGCGTCCGTCTTGGACTTGTAGCCGAGGGGCGAGGTGGGCGAGGTCTGGTTTTTTGTCAGGCCATAGACGTTGTTGTCCATGACGCAGTAGGTCATTTTCACGTTCTTGCGCGCGGTGTGCGTGAAATGGTTGCCGCCGATGGAGAATGCGTCGCCGTCGCCGCCGAAGGTGAACACATGGAGATCAGGCCGGGAGAGCGAAACGCCCGACGCGAAGGGCAGGGCGCGGCCGTGGATGAAGTGCGCGCCGTGCGCCTGCACGAAGTAGGGAAAACGGCTGGAACAGCCGATGCCCGCCACGGTGGTGATCTTCTCGTGGTGCATCTTGCGCTTCTCAATGAGCTTGAAGTAGAGCGCGAGGACGGAGAAGTCACCGCAGCCGGGACACCACGTCGGATGGTCGGCGGCGACTTCCTTCTTGGTGAGGCCTTTGCGGTCGGCGTCGGCCATCGCCGGGACCGGGGCAAGGTTGAGGTTGCCCGTGCGGGTCAGAGGTTCAAACGGGAGGGATAGGGTGCTCATGTCGGGAAATGGATTTTGGAGTGGAGTCGTGGAGATTACTTCGTGGCGGCCTTCACACGGTCGAGGATTTCACGGACCTTCCATGTGAGGCCGTCCACCTTGGTGATGCCTCGAATCTTGGAGTCGCAATAGCGCGCTCGGAGCACCGCGCCGAGCTGGCCGTAACCGTAAAAGCCCTCGTCGTTGAGTTCCACGACGAAGACGTGGCGGAAGCCCTCGAAGATTTTATCGAGTCCGTTGGGCAGCGGGTTGAGATGCTTGATGTGCAGCGCGGAAACGGCTTCGCCTGCGGCGCGCGCCTGCTTCACGGCCTCCTCGACAGGGCCCTTGCTGGAACCCCACGTCACCAGGAGCACCTGTCCTTCAGGCGGACCGAAGACGGTCGGAACCGGGAGGTCGGCACCCAGCTTCTTCAGCTTGTTGCGGCGCTTGGTGGTCATCTGCAAGTGCATCTTCGAGGAGCCGGTGGGATGGCCGAGCTCGTCGTGCTCAAGTCCGGTGACGATGGGATACTTGCCGCTGGCGACGCGCGTGCCGGGGGCCAGGTGGCGGGTGATGCCATCGGGCGCGGCGAGGTCGTAAGGTTTGTGGTCGGCCACGGGCGTGAAATCCGGAGAGATGTTCTGACAAATCTTTTCCAAGTCCGGCATCTTCATGGCCTCGATGCGCGAGGCAATCCCCTGATCGGTGAGGAGAACGACGGGCGTGCTGTATTTGCGGGCGATGTTCACGGCCTCAATCGCCGTGTAGAAGCAATCCTCCACGCTGCTGGGGGCGATGACGACACGCGGTGAATCGCCGTGGCCGCCAAAGCAGGCGATGTTCAGGTCGGATTGCTCGACGTTCGTCGGCATGCCCGTGGAGGGGCCGCCGCGCTGCACGTCCACGACGATGAGCGGAATCTCGGCCATGATCGCCCAGCCGAGCGCCTCGGTCTTCAGCGAGATGCCGGGCCCGGAGGAGCCCGTCACCGCCACGCGTCCGCCCCAGCTCGCGCCGATGGCCATCGAGATGGAGGCGATTTCATCTTCGCATTGGATGAACGAGCCGCCGTATTTGGGCAGTTCCTTGCGGAGCAGCTCCATGATGTCCGACCACGGCGTGATGGGGTAGCCCGCGCCGAAGCGCACGCCTGCCGCGATGAGGCCGTAGGCGATCGCCTCGTTGCCGTTCATCACGATCTGATTCTGGCCGACATTCTCGCCGGGCTTGAACTTGAACAGCTCCGTCGCCGTGGCGAGTGTGTGGCTGTAGCCACCGTTGAAGGCTGCGATGGCCGTCTCCGCGACCTTCGGGTCCTTGCCGGCGAAGCGCTCGGACAGGAGGCGGTGCAGCTTCGGAACGTCGAGGTTGAACATCTTCGCGATGAGGCCAAGGGAATAGACGTTCTTGCCCTTGTCGCGGCCGGTGCCGCCGATGGCTTCGACGACGAGGCTCGAAATCGGCAGGCCGATGTGGCGATACTTTTCGAGGTTCTCCGGCTTGATCTCTGTCACGTGGTCGGAGTCGTAGAGGACGATGCCGCCCTTTCGCAGCGAGCCGAGGTGGCTTTCGTAGCTGTGCTGGTAGAAGCAGAGAAGGACGTCCGCCTCGTCGCCGGCGCTGAGGACTTCACCGGAACCGATGCGCACCTGGAAGATCGACGGCCCGCCCGAAATCGTGGACGGGATGGTCATGAACGTCATGACCTCCTGCTCGCTGCGACCCGCGAGGCGTGCGAGGAACCCGCCGATGGCCTGGATGCCGTCCTGTGAATTACCTGCGATGCGGATGACGGCTTCGGAGATGTGGGAGACTTGAGGGGCTCCGCCTGCTTGCGCAGGAGCGGCAGTAGTGGTTTCGCTCATTTTAAGAAATTGTTTTCCTGAGTCATGTGTCACGAGACAAAATTACCCGCTCGAATTGCGGGTGCTTGCTCGCTCTAAATCGCCGGACAGCCTAGCACTGGTCAAGGAGGAGTCAATTGATTATCTGGAACTGGAACATGCTGATAATCATAATGTTGCAGACAGCTTCTAAAATGAGTCACGGCCTGATCCGCAGTATAGATTAGGACCGCTTACGCTACTTGCCGGATGGTTTAGTGGAGCGAACTTTGCCAGACTCCATATGGAGTTCATTGAAGCGTTCAAGAGATGACAATGTGCTATCGGCTTGCGCTTTTGGCCGAAACTTGTCCTGCGCGCATCTCCCGTCTGCTGGTTGGTCGGCCGATTAGTCTGGCGGCTCGGTCGAACCAACGCGCTCCGCCAGGAAGTTTCCCGCAGCTGAAGCCTGCGGCAGATGTCCCGCGTCGCAGTGTGATTACTCAGACGCGATTCGCCCTGCTTGCCGGAACGGAAATTCCCCTTGCGCCGGGCCGGTCACTGTCTAAATCTCCGCCCGCCTTATGAACTATCGCATTTCTGATCGCGCCAAAGTTCTCTCCCCGTCGCTCACGCTGGCCATTGATTCCAAGGCCAAGGCGATGAAGGCCGAGGGCATTGACGTCGTGGGATTCGGGGCCGGCGAGCCGGACTTCGACACGCCGCAGCACATCAAGGACGCCTGCACGGCCGCGCTGGCCGCCGGTTTCACGAAATACACACCGGCCGCCGGCATCCCCGAGCTGCGCCAGGCCATCGCGGACAAGCACCAGCGCGAGAACGGCCTGGCTTACAAGCCCTCTCAGATCATCGTCTCCTGCGGCGGCAAGCACTCCTGCTACAACGTCATCATGGCTACCTGCCAGGCGGGCGACGAGGTCATCATCCCCGCGCCGTATTGGTTGAGCTACCCAGAGATGGTCAAGCTCGCCAACGCAACACCGGTCATCATCGAGACGAGCGACAAAACCGAGTTCAAGGTCACGCCCGCGCAGCTCCGCGCGGCCATCACGCCGAACACCCGGCTGTTCATCCTCAACTCTCCGAGCAACCCGACCGGCAGCGTCTATACGCCCGACGAAATCAAGGCGCTCGGCGACGTGTGCGTGGAAAAGGGCGTGCTCATCATGAGCGACGAGATTTACGAGCACCTCACCTACGACGGCGCGGTGGTGAAGAGCGTCGCGAGCTTCAGCCCGGCGCACTTCGATCACACCATCATCGTCCACGGCTTCGCGAAGGCGTGGAGCATGACGGGTTGGCGGCTCGGCTGGACGGCAGCGCCTGAACCGATTGCCAAGGCCATTGACGCCATCCAAGGCCACAGCACGAGCAACCCGACGAGCTTCGCGCAGAAGGGCGCGGTCGTGGCGCTCACTGGCTCGCAGGAGCACCTGCCCAAGTGGCTCGCGGAGTTTTCCAAACGCCGCAGCTTCGCCCACGCGAAGCTCAACGCCATGCCGGGCATCACCTGCGCCAACGCCAGGGGCGCGTTCTACCTCTTCCCCAACATCAGCGGCACCGGCCTCAAGTCCGCCGACTTCTGTGCGCGTCTGCTGGAGCAGGAGAAGGTCGCCGCCGTCCCCGGCATCGCCTTCGGCGCGGACGACTACATCCGCCTCAGCTACGCCACGGGAATGGCGAACATTGAGAAGGGCTTGGAGCGCATGGACCGTTTTGTGCGCGCCTTGAAGAAATAATCTTCAGCTTCCGGTGGACTCCCTCGTCGAAGCCGCACAGGATCACTCTCAAATGTTGAAAGTTGGACGTTGAACGTCCGCCCGGTCTCCGCTCATTCTTTCTAAGCTATGTCACAACTCACCGGTAAATTGGGAATTGTCTTCGGCGTTGCCAACAAGCGCTCCATCGCGTGGGCCATTGCGCAAGCCTGGCACAAGGCGGGCGCGCGGCTCGCCTTCACCTATCAGGGCGAGCGTCTCAAGGACAATGTCGAGGAACTCGTTGGCACCTTCGGTCCCGACACCCTGCTCATGCCTTGCGATGTGTCGAAGGATGAGGACATCGCCCGAGTCTTCGCCGAGGTCGGCGCAAAGTTCGGCAAGCTCGACCTGCTGCTTCACAGCGTCGCCTTTGCCCCGAAGGAGGCGCTCATGGGCCGCTTTTTGGACACCAGCCGCGAGGCTTTCAAGATCGCGCACGATGTCAGCGCCTATTCGCTGATCGCCCTTGCCCGTGCGGCCGCGCCGCTCATGCCCGACGGCGGCAGCATCGTGGCGATGAGTTATTACGGCGCCGAGAAGGTCATCCCGCATTACAACGTCATGGGCGTGGCCAAGGCCGCGCTGGAAGCCAACACCCGCTATCTCGCCTATGACCTCGGCACGCAGAAAATCCGCGTCAACTGCATCTCCGCCGGCCCGATGAACACCCTTGCCGCACGCGGCATCCCGGGCCTTTCGGCGATGCTCAAATACTACGAGGAAAACTCTCCCCTCAGGCGCAACGTCCTCCCGGACGAACTCGGCGCGACCGGCACCTTCCTCGCGAGTGACGGAGCTGCCGCCATCACCGGCCAGGTCCTCTACGTTGACTGTGGCTACCAGGTGATGGGCATGGCCGTGCCTCCCAAAGGCGAGTAGCCGCCGGGGTGAGGAGGCGGATTTCTTGCCGCGAAAAGTCACGGGGGCACAAAGAAATTTCATTCACGGGGAAATGTCTTCTCTGTGTCTCTTGCGCCCTTTCGCGGCTAATTCCCCTCGGAGTTTGCAAAGCCACTCGTGGCGCGTAATGTCCCGCCATGGCCGAGCCGAAGAAAAAGCCGGTGCCCCGCGAGCAATCCGCGCCCGCCGAACCTTCACTGGCCTCCACCCCGCTCGCCGACCTCCTCCCGCGCGAGCAGCTCGAACAGCTCTCCACCCTCCAGCTCGTGGACCTCATCACGAGCAAGCTCCCTCCGCGCCATGCCTCCATTTTCGACATGGTCTATCTTCGGGAGCGCATCGCGGCGATGGAGGAGATGAACGACCAGGCGCGCGCCGCGCTCGAAAAGATGGACGCCATCATCGAGAAGCTCCGCTCGCCCGCCTTCCGCGTCGGCACCTTCCTCGTCTCCGTGGACCGCGACAAGGCCCACGTCTGTCTCGGCGGCACGGACTATGTCTGCCGCGTGGACCCGGCCATTCCGCTCGTCAGCCTGCAAGCGGGCCAGCGCGTGCTCTGCAACGAAGCCTTCGCCGTCGTGCAGGGCCTCGGCTTCGACCGCAACGGGCCCATCGTCCGAGTGGACGAACTGCTCTCCGACGGCCGCCTGCGCATCGGCCAGGAAGCCGGCCTCACGAACTTTGTCATCCAACGCTCCGCCCTGCTGGCCAAGGAGAAGATGAAGCCCGGCATGGAGGTGCGGCTCGATGTGAACCAGCGCGTCGCACTCGAAATCATCGGAGTTGGCAAGCGTGTCGAGCGCTCGCTGGAGACCGTCAGCGAACTCCCATGGTCGGCCATCGGCGGACAGGAGGAAGCCGTGCGCGCGATTCGCGACGCCATTGAGCTGCCCTTCCTCCATCGCGAGCTGTTCAAGAAGTTCGAGCACTCGGTGCCCAAGGGCTTTCTCCTCCACGGCCCGCCCGGCTGCGGCAAGACGCTGCTCGGCAAGGCCACCGCCTACAACCTCCGCCAGCAGATCAAGACGCAGACCGGCGTGGATCACCCGGAGTTTTTCCTGCACGTCAAAGGCCCGGAGATTCTCAACATGTGGGTCGGCGAGAGCGAGCGGCAGGTGCGCGACCTCTTCGCCCAGTGCCGCGAGCGGGCGCGCGACGGCGCGCTGGCGTTCCTCTTCATTGACGAGGCCGAGAGCATTCTCGGCACGCGCCGCGCGGGCCGCTACTCGGGCATTCTCAGCACGCTGGTGCCGATGTTCTGCACCGAGATGGACGGCATCGAACCGCTCACCAACGTCGTCGTCATCCTCGCCTCGAACCGCGCGGACCTGATTGACCCGGCCATCCTGCGGCCCGGGCGCATCGACCGCAAAATCCGCGTGAAACGCCCGGACCAGGCCGGCGCACAGGCCATCTACGAAATCTACCTGCGCGACTCCCTCCCGCTCGCCGAGCCGAAGGCCGACCTCGCCCGCGCCGTGACGGAAGCGCACTTCGCCCGCACCCCGGACAACGAGTTCGTCGAAGTGAACTTCCGCAGCGGCCGGCGCGAACTGCTCTGCCGCGGCGACCTCGCCAGCGGGGCCATCATCGCCGCCGTGGTCGAGCGCGCGAAGAGCCTGGCCATCCGCCGCGCCATCGAAACCAAGGCAGACACGCAGATCACCCGCGCCGACCTCCTCACCGCCCTCCGCCTCGAACACGAGGAGAACGACCTCTTCCCCGCCACCGACCTCACCGAGGACTGGCTCAAGCTTACCGACTTCGACCCGGAGAACGTGGTGAAGCTCGGCCCGGTGCGGGCGCGGAAGGCGGAGCGGAGCGGGGTGGTTTAATGGGCGGCACGATGCTTCCCTTCGAGTGGGGTTTTGATAACCTGCCCCAATGAAAGTAGTCCTGTCCGAACCAGAGATCGTGACCCGCAACGGCAAACCCGTTTCTGTCATCCTGCCCATTTGCATCACTATCGCCCTCTCGCTGACTTCGCTGCTTCTTTGTGGATGTGCATCATCAACCACCACACCGATTTCTGGTGGCAATACTGCGCCGACAACCGTGGATAGCATTGAGGTTTTGTTTGACCCTCCGTCTCGTCCTTACAAGACGATTGGTTTGGTCACAGTTTCAACGGGATCGATAGGAGCTAAAGATTCCGTGATTCAGCGAGAATTCAGATCAGCAGCAGCAAAACTGGGCGCAGATGCCGTCATTGTCGAATCATTGCCGGCTGGCATTTTCAACGAGCAGTCGGGGCGAGGCAGGGCAATCCTCTGGCTGAAATAAAACGATGTTCAAACCTCGCACACCTTTCGGTGTCGCACGGAACAGAACGGAGTCGGCAGCGTCCTAATCTGCGAAAAGTTGGTAGAACCTGTCCAGAAACGCTTCAAGACGCTGGACGAATGTATTGCCGGATTTCAGATCAACCGACGCTCTGGTAAGGCCGGTATATTGCTCCTTGTGCTCTTGGTATTCCTTCAGCAGCAACTCCAAGCGACTCCACTCCGTTTCGGAAACGAAGGGCCGAAGCTTGAGCGCAGCGGTTGTCACCTCGTTGATGCTCGCCTTAAAGAAGGTGTCCTCGTTGGGATTGAAATGCCTGTGCTCTTCACGGCAGAGCGCCGATAGTTTTGCCTTTAGCTCGGAAATGGAGACGAGAAACTTGTCCTTGGCGTCCCTAACCCTTTTACCTCTGTCGCGCCGCTCGACAAGGACATGGCTCAAAAAACCGGCGATAAAGGCGGCGAGGAGCTTTGCCAACTCTGGGACGAGTTGGAGCCACACGTTTGCATCAAAGTATTCCTGCTTGGGTGCCATTTCGGCGGTGATTCGTTGCCGCAATCGAACGCAGTAAGGGAACGCAGTAAGGGAACTTGAAAAACACGACAGACTCAACATCGTTTCTTGGTATCCCCTTGCGGAGTCCATCCAATTGACAACGTCCAACCCTCAAAGCACTTTCACCCCATGCCAACCGTCAGCATCAACCTCCAGCCATGAACGCGCCCGATCTCATCACAGTGGACCCGGAGATTCTCGGCGGCACCCCCGTGTTCAAGGGCACCCGTGTGCCCGTCAACACGCTGTTTGAGTATCTGGAGAACAACTACACGCTTGACGAGTTTCTTGTGTGCTTCCCCTCCGTAACGCGTGAGATGGCCTGCCGTTTGTTGGCGCGTTCCGAGTCCGCCCTGCTCACAGCATGAGAATCCTGCTGGACGAGTGTGTGCCGTGGCCGATGCACAAACTGCTTACCGGACACGAATGCACCACCGCCCAGAAGCGCGGCTGGGGCGGCATCAAGAACGGTGACTTGCTTCAGCGCGCCGAGAGTGAGTTCGACCTGTTCATCACGTCCGACCAGAATATCCGCTACCAGCAGAATCTCGCCGGCCGCCGCATCGCCATCCTCGAACTCTCCACGAACGACCTGCGCCGCATCACCGCCGCAACGTCCGGGATTCAGGCGGCGATTGCTTCCGTTGGGCCCGGGGCTTTCATCCAGCTCCTCATTGATTGAGCACGCGAGTTTTCCCATTCGTGTTTCATCAGAGGCCTAACCCACCTCCGTTCTTTCCGGCACAGTGACCAAGAGTCGGGACGGAGATGGACCGCGCCGGAACTACGCTTACGGGTCGGTCACCGTCACGCGCACCTCCGCACCGTTGCAGCGAATCTCGGGCACATACATGGCGTGGCCGAGGACGGGTAGGGCGTGGAATGTGCCGGGGACTTCGGCGCGCAGTTCGTAGTGAAGTTGCCAGACGCCTTCGGGGAGCTTGTCGAGGAAGAGGGCCACCTTCCGGTCGCGCAGTTCCTGGTAGACCCAGCGCGTGCGGCCCGTGAAGTCCGGCTCGCCGATGGGCAACGGTCGCGGCGGGAGGATGCCGATGGGCGGACGAACTGCCGCCATGCGAGGAGACGCGCCCACGGCGATCCCGATGGCTGGAGCGATGGCGGTTCCAACGGACGGTTCTGAGACAGCGACTTCAGCCGGCTCAGATGCAACACCGGGCAGCGCAAGTCGCTGGCCGATTTGGAGGTGCTTCGGGTCGAGTCCTTCGTTCGCGGCCGTCAGTGCGGCCACAGTTGTGCGGTGCTTCTTCGCGATTTGAGTCAGCGTCTCACCGGCGAGGACAACGTGAGAGGTGGCGGACGCAGCGGCCTTCAACTTTGAACCTTGAACTTTGGACTTTGAACCCGGTTGCGGCGCGGGCCTGCCGACTTCGCCAAACTTCCTTTCCACCGCCCCGCTCTTCAGCTCCCGCGCATACAGCGACTCGCCGCTGCGCACGGCCACGGCCTCGAAGCCAGCGGGCTTCAGGTCCTCGAAGAGCAGATACTCGTAGTTGTTCTTCGCCTCGATGGTCAGGACGGTCTCGATGCGCTCGCCGCTCTTCACGGACTCGCCGTCGAGCAGCGGCACCTTGTCGTAGAGGAGGCCCTTGAGCAGGGTGGGGCGGCCCACTAGCTTGAAGTATTCGCGCTTCACGAAAATCTCGTTGCCGCTGGCGGGGATGGGTTCTTCGAGGCTGAAGAACTTGGCTTCCGCCGCGAAGTAAACCGGGCCCTCGCCCTTGCGCTGGATGCGGATGTCGTTCGCGCCGTCCTTGATGAGCTTGGTGTCCACGGCGAAGCGGCTGGGCGCGGCGAAGACCTCCGCGCCGCTGACCTTGCGTTTGGCGATGCTCGTGCCGTTCACGGTCACCTCGTATTCCAGCTCGGGCGACAGCTCTTTGGTCACGCGCAGATAGTCGTTGAGCGCGAGCACGGTGATGGCGGTGTCGCGGGTGTTGCTCCACTGCGCGCCGCGCCGGCCCTTGAGCAGCCAGTTGGTGACGGGCTCGATGAGCTTGTTCTGCGGGTCAATGGCCAGCAACGCGCGGAGGGCGAAAGCCGTGGACTCCACGCCGCCATCGGACCAGCGCCAGTAAATGCCGTCCTCGCCCCAATGCGCCGTGCCCATGACGGGAGTTGAGAGTTGAGGGTTGAGAGTTGAGGGGGCGACGAGCACGGACAAGTCCGGCCGGTCGTCGCGCTTCACGCCGTTCTCTAGGTTGGCGATGAGCGTCTTCGCTTCCACCGCCTTGCCGAAGTGGTGCGCGGCGAGGGCGAACAACGCGCGGGTGTAAGCGTTGAGCGCCTCGCGGTTCTTCCACAGGTTGTCGAAGGCCTTGGTCTGGAAGGGCGTGAGGCCGGCCTGCTTTGCGTCAGCGCGCTGGACGGCAAGCGCGTGCAGCATGAAGGCCTGCATGTCGTGGTTCAGCTCCTCCTCGACGAGAGTCTTGTCGAGGAAGGCCGCGCCGCGCTCCAGCACATTGGCTTTCAGCGCCACGCCGGATTGCTTCGCGAGCGTGAGGCCCCAGACGACGTAGGCGGTCATCCAACGGTCGCTCTGGCCTTCCTTCCACCAGCCCCAGCCGCCGTCGGCGTGCTGGAAGTCGTAGAGACGCTTCAGCCCCGCGTCGGTCATCTCGTTCAACTTCGCGAGGTCTTTCTTCGCACTGAGATTCGGCGGAGCAGCACCGCCCGCGCGGGCTTCAATGCCTCCAAACACGCGGCTCATCACGTCCTCGGGCTGGAGGCCGAGGTCCTTCAACGTCTTCGCCGTCACGACCGACGGGAGGAAGCGGCTCATGGTCTGCTCGGTGCAGCCGTAGGGGTAGTCAATCAGGTAGGGCAGGGCGTCGAGCATCGTGACGGCGAGGCTGGGCGCGACCTGCACGATGAGCGTGGTGGTGTCCTTCTTGCGCGCGGTGGGAATGTCCAGCCGCACGGTGATGTCGGAGCCGCGCACCTTGCCGGCCTTGGTGAGGAAGCGCTCAATGCCGTGCTCGTGAGACAAATACGTCTTCTCCATCGCGTCGCTGAACTTCCCGCCTATGGCCGTGGTCTTGAGGCGAACTTCGCCGGGCGTCACGACGCGGGCCTTCCAGTCGGCGCGAGCTTCGGAGTTGGGCGCGACCTTCAAGGTAACTTGGTAAGGCGCGGTGTCCTCACCGCGCCTCTCTTTGGCGTTCGCGGACGGCGTGCTGGGGACAGCGCGCCCTACCGCCAAGTTCCCCGACGCATCCAATGTGACCTTCACGGTCAGCTCCGCCTCGGTGTTGTTGTTGACGACCGCGCTCAACACGACCTCGTCGCCCACGACGAAGAAACGTGGCGCTTGCAGGCGCACGATGAGCGGCTGCTTCGTGCGCGTGGTGGTGTTCGCGATGCCGAACTGCGCGCCGCTGCCGACCGCGCGGGCGGTGGCCTTCCAGCCGGTGAGCGAGTCGGGATACTTCACCGGCACGCGGGCGGTGCCGTCCGCGCCGGTCTTCACGTCCGGCAGCCAGAGAATTGTGGAGCGGAAGTCGCTGCGCACGACGACGCTCGGTCCGGCTTCTTCCTCTGCGCCCAATTGTTTCTCTCTCTTCGACATCTCACCGCGGTCAGAGCGGCGGCCATCAGCCGCGAATTTTGCTGCAGGCATGGCGGCCGAGGCCATCGGTTCCATCGCGGCAGGCGGAGTCGCTGGTGCGGCCAAGGCCATCCCGCGCATCCGGTTCATGCCCGCGCCACCGGCGAAGCCGGCGCTTTCACTCAAACTCATGGCGTCCATCGCCACGCCGGCTTTGCGCAGTTCCTGCAAGCCGTTCTTGTCGCTCTCGAACTCTTTGTTCTTCTGCGCGTCCTTGCGCGCCAACGCATCGCTCAGCTCCAGCACCATCTTCACGCCGTCTTCCTCCCACTCGACGAGCTTCGCGTAAGACTTCTGGTTGAACGTGCTCTGCGTCTGCGTGCGCTGCTGGCGCTTCGTGCCGAAGTAGAACTGCCGCGGGTCGCCCGCGTAGTCGCTCTGGATGTAATAGACCGACTCGTCCACGAGGCCCACGGCCACCTCGGCGGCGACCGGCTTGCCCTCGTGGTCGCGCGCGGTGACGAGCAACGTGCCGTCCTCGCGCGGCTGGTATTGGGCGCGGTCAGGCTTCACGTCCACGGTGAGGAAATGCTTCGTGGGCGGCACGATGACCTGCTTCGTGTCCATGTGGACCTGCTTGTCCGCGACCATCGCGGCGCTGAGGAAAACGTTCGGGACGTGCGCATCGCTGAGTTGCAACTCCACCAGCTTCACCGTGCCGGTGAGATGCACGACCTGATGGCTGATGAGCTCGTCGGCCTCGACGGTGAAGAGCACGTAACGGTCATTGCTGTTCGCCACGAGCATGACGGGAGCCTTCTGACCGGTGCGGAACGTGTCGCGGTCCACGATGATTTCCACGCCGCCGTGACGGTAGCCCAGCTCGATGCTGGCGTTGTTCGCGACCCACAGCGTCGTCTCCGTGCGGATGGGTTGCGGCGGGCGATTAGGAAAGGCGTCTTCCGTCAGCCAAGTGACTTTGTAGTAACCCTCGCGCTCTGGCGTGAAGACCAAGTCCACCTTGCCCTCGGCGTCCGTCTTGAGCGTGCGCGTGAGGATGTCATCGCTGTGGTAGCCGCGGAATTTCAGCCGCCACGGGCGCTGCCCCACCGGCGGCGCGGGCGGGAACTTCCCGTCGGATTGCCGCGCCTTGAGCGCCGCGCCCTTCACTTCCTTGCCCGTCGGGTCGAGCCAGATTTCTTCCCAATACTCGCGTGTGACTTTCACGAGGCCCTCAATGGCTGCGGGCTGTTCGTTCGCGTCCTGTGCGCGGAAGTTGACCGTCGCCTTGTCGCCGGGCTTGTGGAGGTTGTGCTCGGGCTTGGCGTGGACGTAGTAGCGCTGGCGCGTGACGCGCACGTTGCCGCTGCCGGTGATTTCGCGGCGGCTGGCATCAACGACCCGCGCCTCGATGCGGAACTCGAAGTCCTGCCCGTAGTCCTTCGGCGACTCGAACTCCAGCCGCGCCTTGCCCGTCGCGTCGGTCTTCAAAGTCTCGCGCTTCAAAATCTGCCCGCTTCCTCCGCCACGCCACCCGCGACCGCGACCGAAGCGCCCCTCGTTCTCCTCGTAGAACCAGCCGAACTCGCGCGGCTCCTTCCACGCGAAGTAATACGGGTCTTGATGCACGATGACCTCGACCGTCGCGTTCGCCACCGGCCCGCCGAAGTAGTAATCCGCCTGGATGTTGACCTCCACGCGGTCGCCGGTGCGGAAGGCTTTCTTCTTCCCGCCTTCTTCCGGCGTCTGCACGGCGACCTTGAACTCCGGCAGCTTGTATTCCTCCAGCCGGAAGAGCGTCGCGTTGCCGATGTGATTGCCCTTCGCGCTGTCGCGGAACGACACGCGATATTCACCGAGCCGTTGCGTCTCCGTGAGTTCGAGCGAACCCCAGCCGGTGCCAAATTCGTTCAGCTTGAGATCCCCCTCCTTCACCAGCGCGCCGTCCGGCCCGTCAATGCGGAACCAAATCGTCTCGTTCGCCGGCGTGGAATACACCGAGCCATTGTAGCGCCGCGCAATCGCCTTCCACTGCACCGTCTCCTTCGGGCGATACGCCGGGCGGTCTGTGAAAGCGTAGATGCGCCAGTTCTCGTGCGGCTCGCGATACCAGTAAGTGCTGCCGGGGCTGAAGGCCTGCTTGTCGCCGAGGCTCGCGGCAGCGAAGAGTTCGTTGTTCGAGTTCGGCGTGCGCGTCAATTCGAGGACCGCGAGGCCGTCCTTGTCCGTGACCTTGTCCTGCGACCGCGAGTCCCATTGGTTGTTGGCGACGTGCCAGCGTTCCCACACACGCACCTTCGCGTTCGCAAGCGGCTTGCCGGAGAGCGCGTCCGTGACCCAGACCAACGCCTGCTTGCCGGACGTTTTCAATACCAGCGACGCGTCGGTGACGAGCACCAGCTCGCGTGCGGTTTGCCCGCCGCCCTGCGCTTCGATCAAGTAAGCGCCGGGGCGCAGCTTGCCATCCAAGCGCGGCATTGCGCTGCCGGGGCGGTAATCGCCCTTGTCCTTCGTGTCGTGCTCCCATGCCTTCACCTTCTCGCGGCCTGCGAGTTCGATGCTTTGCAGCCAGTTTACCCGTGATTTGTCGCGTCCGAGGTCCACGTCCCTGGTCAAATCCACCGGATACAACGCCAGCTCGACGCGCTTCACGTTGCGCCAGTTGAGGTGGAACTGAATCTCCGAGTCCGGCAGGAAGACGTGCGAGACGCTCACGCCGAGCTGCACTTGCGTGATGCCGCGAATTTGCTGCTGCGCCTGCTCCCAGTAACGCGTCTCGCCCTTTTTGAATTCCGAGACGAGCCGACGGAAGAGCGCGAGCGCCTTCACGTAATCCTGCTCCTGCGTCCAGTTGCCGTCCGCCAGCGGGACAGCGCGGCCCTGGTTCATCATCCACTCCGCGTAGAAATACAGCGCGTCGTCATACCAGTCCGTGCCCCTGCCTGGCTTGAGCGCGGCCTCGAAATGCTCCGGCACGCGGGCGCGCGCGTCCCAGTCACCGCCGTGATACTGGAAGGAAACTGCGAGGAGATGGTGCGCGTGGGCCTTGTCGTTCTCGCTCGTGGCGATCTTGAGCGCGTTCTCGAGAATGTTCAGCGGCAGGACATTTCCGTAGTTGCCATAGCGATAGTAAGGCTCCGCGCCCGGCGGCTTGGCTGAACGCCAGACGATGTCGAGGTAGCGCTGGCGGGCCTCGTCCGTCGCGCGCTGGCCGGCCCACCAGTCCAGCGCGTTGCCGTAGTAAGGCCAGGCCCCGCCCCAGTTGCGCTGGTTGCGCGGCGTCCAGTGCGAGTCCCCGAGCGACTCCTGCACCTCCACCCACACGCGGTCCTTTTCCTCCTCGCGCGTGATGTCGCGAACGAGCACTTCGAGCTGCTGGCGCGCTTGGTTGAACTTCGTGTTGTCCGCGCGTTGCGTGCTGGCCTCGGAGCGCCACAGCGTGTCCGCGCGGCGGAACAGCACCCAGCGCAGCTCGGCGGGCGGGAGGTTCGTGATGTTCACCGCGCGATAAATCTCATTCGCCTTGGCGAAGGACTTCTCTGCAAAGAACTTCTCCGCCTCCGCCTTCTGCGCGGGGTAGTTCGCGGGCGGTTGAGCGGCGAAGGCCTGGCAGGCAAGGGAAAGAATGGCGACGGCGGCCAGCAGCGATCTCATAGTGGGAGGTTAGACGGCACGGGCCGGAAAACACTCCTGAAGTTGAAACGGCGCTCCGGGAGCGGCAGTCAGGCGCGGGTGCCGGCGACTCCATTTCGTTTCCGGTCTAACCGGAGGCCGCGACCCGGTTCGATCGCCCAACATTCGAAGCGATTGATGCAGGTCAAGGAAGACTTCACTCCATTCGGTTTTATCGGACGCATAGCCAACAAAGGCCGCCCAAACATCCCGACCCAACACCCCGATGAAGAAAATCGCCAGCCTGACTGACAAAGCGACCCGCCGCGATTTCCTGACAACCTCCACCACGATTCTGGCGGCCGCGGCTTTCCATCGACTCGCCCATGCGGCAGCACCAGCGGAAACTGTCGTGCCGCCGAGAAGCATTCATCCGTATCCGAACAAGATCGTGTGGGGTGCGAAGACCTTGAACCTGAGCCGCAGCACGAAGCTCTCGGTCGGGCGTGACAGCGACCTGGGCGTCGTCGAGATGATGAAGGACACATGGCGGCGGTTTACCTTCGGCGACGTGAGGCTGGACGTGGCCCGCGACGCGTCACTGGCGGCCGGCGAGTTCACGCTGGGGAGCGCGCGCCCGCCGCAACGGGAGCCGAACGCCTCCTATGCGCTGACCGTGGGTGCGTCGGGCATTGCGGCGAGCGCGGCCAATCCTGCCGCGATGCGCCATGCGTGGTTCACGCTGCTGCAATTGCTTGATGCCGACGATGCTCCCGGCGGTGGCCTGGCCTTCTCGGTGCCGCAGGTCGAGATCCAGGACTGGCCCGCCTTGAAATTTCGCGGCCTGCACCTGTGCGTTTTCCACGAGACCACCCCGTTGATGATCGAGAAGGCGATCCGCCTTGCCGCGTTTTTCAAGTTCACGCACGTCGTGCTG
>JBAYGL010000012.1:0-26595 GCA_041666725.1 Limisphaerales bacterium | reverse complement strand
TGCGACGTGGGCTATCCCATCCGCGGCATCGTGAAGAACGACGTGCTCTTCCTGCAAAACTTCGAGCCATCGCGCTGGCCCGCGTGCAACCCCGAGACCGGCTACCTGAACGTGGACGCCAGCCCGACAAAGTCGTTCATCCTGGACGCCCACCGCCAGAGTTCCGGCGACATCCCGTGGGCGCTCTGCTTCGGCAAGCGTCCCGCCGAGGAACTCTTCGACCTGCGCAAGGACCCGGACTGCATGACGAATCTGGCTTTGAGCGAAGCGGCCAAAGCCCGGCTCGCCGCGCTCAAAGCCCAGCTCCACGCCGAGCTGCGGCAGCAGGGCGACCCGCGCATGGAAGGCAAGGGCGACGTGTTTGACAAATACCTCCACGCAAGTCCCGGCTTCGTGAACTTCTACGAGCGCTACATGAAGGGCGAGAAGCTTAAGGCCAGATGGGTGAACGAAACCGACTTCGAGAAGCAGCCGCTGGATTGAATCCGTAGGAGCCAATACTTCCATGAACCCTCGCTTCACCCTCACCCTCACTCTCTCCGCCTTTGTGCTCTTTGCGCCCTCTTGTGGCAAAGTCCTCTCGGCCGAGGCGAAGAAGAAAGCGTCGGCCAGCCAGACCAACGATGACGAGATGTGGGTCGCGAAGCCGCTGCCGGCGAGTTTCCCGGTCAACGTCACGCACCACACTTATCCCAGCGCCGCGATGAAGCGCGAGGTGGGCTACTGCGTTTACCTGCCGCCCGGCTACGCGAAGGACACCACGCGCCGCTACCCGGTCATCTACCACCTCCACGGCGCGACCGGCAACGAGACGCGGACGACCTACAACGCGGAGTTCCTGCACGCCGGCATCCTCGCCGGCCGCTGGCCGGAGATCATCATGGTCTTCCCGAACGGCGGGCGCGCGACGATGTATCAGGACTCCGCTGACGGACGGTTTCCCGCCGAGACGACCTTCGTGAAGGAGCTGATGCCGCACGTTGACGCGACCTATCGCACGATTGCCGACCGCAAGGGCCGGTGCATCGAAGGCTTCTCGATGGGCGGGCGCGGCTCAACGCATCTGGCGATGCGGCACCCGCAGCACTTCTGCTCGCTCTTCAACCAGTCCGGGAATGTCTATCACACCTCCGAGATGGCCAGGACTGCTTCGCCGAAGGAGTGGCCGGTGAACTATCTCGGCAGCGATCCAGCGCATCTGCTGGCCAACGACCCGTTCGCGAACCTCACGAAGAACCTCGCCGCCATCAAGGCCGGGCTCCGCATCCAGGTTGCTTGCGGCACGGCGGACGACGGCCACCTCAAGACCGTCCGTGAATACCACGAGGCGCTCACGAAGGCGGGCGTCGAGCACGGCTACTTCGAGGTCGAGGGCCTGGATCACAACCAGCGGAAGATGGTCGATGGCCGCCGCGACACCTGGTTCAACTTCCACGTCGAGTCGCTCCGCAGGGCGGGAGCAGAGCTGCACTACTTGAAAAAACCGTAGCCCGGACCGACGTGCAGCCGCCGACGTGAGGAAGCGGACGGCTTCTTGAATGAGTAATCCGCCTCCCTGACCCCGGCGGCTACAGCTTCACGTCCCGAGGAAGACCTTGTGAATCGCGCGCATGGCGGCCTCGCCCTTCGCGAGTTCGATCACCACGGAGATTTTGATTTCGCTCGTGGAAATCATGTCGATGTTCACGCCTTCCTTCGCCAGCGTTTCGAACATCTTCGCCGCCACGCCGCTGTGGCTCTTCATTCCCACGCCCACGATGGAGAGCTTGCCGATGGTTTCGCTCACGGCGAGATCCGTGAAGCCGATCTCCCCCTTGAGGCCGTCCATGACCTTGCGGGCCTTGGCGAGGTCGGGCTTGTCGAGCGTGAAGGAGATGTCGGTGGTCGGCGACTTCGAGCCGTGGCTGATGTTCTGCACGATCATGTCCACGCCGATGGTGCCGTCGGCCAGCGCCTTGAAGATGCGGGCGGCCACGCCGGGTCGGTCGGGCACGCCGACGACGGTGACCTTGGCCTGGTTCTTGTCGAGCGCGACGCCGCGCACGACGACACCTTCCATGCTTTGCGTTTCTTCTTTCACAATCGTTCCGGGGTTGTCGTTCAAACTGGAGCGGACTTCAAACACCACGCCAAACTTCTTCGCGAACTCCACCGAGCGGAGCTGCATCACCTTCGCGCCCGCGCCGGCGAGTTCGAGCATCTCGTCGTAGGCGATCTCCGGCAGCTTTTTCGCGCCGGGGACGATGCGCGGATCGGCGGTGTAAACGCCGTCCACGTCGGTGTAAATCTGGCAGAGGTCGGCCTTCACGGCGGCGGCCAGCGCGATGGCCGTCAAGTCCGAGCCGCCGCGACCCAGCGTGGTGATCTGGCCTTCCGCCGTCTCGCCCTGGAATCCGGCGACGATGACGACATTGCCGGCGTCAAGCTGCGTGTGGACCTGCTTGGGCGTGATGTTCTTGATCTTCGCCTTGGTGTGGACGCCGTCTGTGACGATGCCCGCTTGCGCTCCGGTGAGTGAAGTGGCCGGGATGCCGAGCTGCTGAAGGGCGATGGCGGTGAGGGCGATGGTCTGCTGCTCGCCGGTGGCCAGGAGCATGTCCATCTCGCGCTCGCTGGGCAGCGCGGTGATCTCCTTGGCGAGCTTGATGAGGTTGTCGGTCACGCCGCTCATGGCGGACACGACGACGACGACCTGGTCGCCGCGATTGCGACACTCGGCCACGCGCCGGGCGACGTTCTTGATGCGCTCGGGGCTGCCGACCGAGGTGCCGCCGTATTTCTGGACAATGAGAGCCATGTCAAAGGGCGCGTGTTTTAGCAGGACGGCGCAAGATTTGGCAATGCCGGTTCTGAGCGGGAAGGCTCACGCGGGCGTGTGCGACTTGAGGAGATAGGCGCGGAACTGCTCGTAATCCGCGCCCATGCGGTCGTAGTCCTCGGGAAACTGGAGGGCCGCCGTCATCGCGGCGGGCACATCGGGCGCCCAGCCCACGACCTTCTCGACTTCCTCGGGGAACTTCGCCGGGTTCGCGGTCTCGACGATGACGGCGGGCGTGGAGCCGATGGACTCGGCGGCGCACCAGTCCAGGAAACCCTGCCACGCGACGACACCGTGCGGCTCAAGCAGGATTTGATACTTGTTCCAGAAGTCCCGCAGCGCCGCGCGCGTGCGGTCGTCGGTGATGGAGCTGGAGAAGATGTCACGGCGCATCGCGGCGAGGTCGGGCTGCTTGTGAACCTTGCCGGTCTCGTCCATCTGGCCGCCATAGACCGCGACGAGCCGCGCGAGGTTGCTCGGGTGGCCCACGTTCATCGCGTTGGAGACGGAGTTGCGTGAGGGGCAGACTTTTTCGTAGTTTCCGCTGGCGAGGTAGCGCGGGAAGGAGTCGTTGTCGTTGACCGAGGCGAGGATTTTCCGCACCGGCAGGCCCATCTCGCGCGCGACGACCGCGCCCATCATGTCGCCGAAGTTGCCGCTGGGGATGGAGAAGACCATCTGCTCGCCCGGGCGCGCGAGGCGCGAGGCGGCGTAAAAATAGTAAACGCTCTGCGGCAGGAGCCGGCCGATGTTGATGGAGTTGGCGGAGGAGAGGTGGATGTGCTCCAGCGCGGGGTCGGCGAAGGCGCGCTTCACCATCGCCTGGCAGTCGTCGAACTTGCCGTCAATGGCCACGGTGCGGATGTTTTCCTTGAGCGTGGTCATGAGCTTGCGCTGGCTCTCGCTGACCTCGGCGAGGGGGAACAGCACGATGACGCGGACGCCGGGAATCTCGTGGAAGGCGTGCGCGACGGCCGCGCCGGTGTCGCCGCTGGTGGCGGTGAGGATGGTGACTTCGCGGTGCTCCTCCTGGAGGAAGCGCCCGAACATCTGCGCCATCATCTGCGCGGCGAAATCCTTGAACGACGCCGTGGGGCCCTGGTCCAGCCGCATCAGATACACGCCGCGCTGGATGACTTCGAGCGGCACGCCGAAGTCGTAGGCGGAGTTGCACATCGCGGCGAGGGCGTCGTCAGGGATGACGCCCTCGGTGAACTTGCGCAGCACGCGGAAGGCGACCTCGCGATACGGCAGCTCGGCGAACTCGGCGATTTCCTCGCGCAAAAGCTGCGGGAAACGCTCGGGCAGATACAGCCCGCGGTCGGGCGCCTGTCCGGCGAGGAAGGCGTCGCGGAGATTGACGGCGGGGGACTGGCCGTTGGTGGAGCGGAAGAGGAGCGTGCTCATTCGAAACTCTCCACCCGGATCATCACGGGCGCGGACTTCACCGCAGCCAGCTTGCCGATGGCCCCCAGCGCGCGGCGCATCGCGGCGTTGGGCGCGTCGTGAATCATCAGGATGACGGGAACACTCTCCCCGGCGTGGCCCTCGGGCTGGATGATGGAGGAGATGCCGATCTTCGCCTTTGCCAGGATGCCGGCGATTTTCGCGAACACGCCGGGCCGGTCCTCGACCGTCAGCCGCACGTAGTAGCGCGACACCACATCGTCCATCGGCAGCACCGCGCCGTCGCGTTCGTGCGGGATGAAGGGCGGGATGCGGTTCTTGGTGCCGCACTTGAGGTCGAGCGCGGCGTCGGCGAGATCGCTCAAGACCGCGCTGGCCGTGGCGTCCTGGCCTGCACCGCGACCGTAGTAAAGCGTGTCGCCCACCACGTCGCCGCGCACATAGACGGCGTTGAAGACGCCGTTGACGTTGGCGAGGACGTGGGAGTTGGGAACGAGTGCGGGATAGACGGAGACTTGGATTGCTGATTGCCGGTTCCCGGTCGCCGATTTGCCCCGACGGACGCCCTCGGCCACCTTCACGCAGCCCAGCAGGCGGATGGTGTAGCCGAGCTTCCCGGCGAACTCGATGTCCTGCTTCGTGATGTGGCGGATGCCCTCGGTGAAAATCTGCTTCGGGTTCACCCAGAAACCGTGCGCGAGGCTGGCGAGGATGCCGGTCTTGTGCGCGGCATCGTGGCCGTCGATGTCGAGGTCCGGCGGCGTCTCCGCGTAGCCGAGGCGCTGGGCGTCCGCCAGCACGGCGGTGAAGTCCGCGCCCTCGTCCTTCATCCGCGTGAGGATGTAATTGCAGGTGCCGTTGACGATGCCGAAGAGCCGCGTGATGCGGTTCCCGATGAGGCCCTCGCGCAGCACCTTGATGATGGGAATGCCGCCGGCGACGCTGGCCTCGTAGTAAAGGTTCGTCCCGTGCTGCTGCGCCGCCGCGAAAAGCTCCTCGCCGTGCGCGGAGAGCAAAGCCTTGTTCGCCGTGACGACGGGCTTGCCGAGCTTGAGCGCGGCGAGAACGACCTGGCGCGCGGTCGTGGTGCCGCCCATCAGCTCGACGACGAGGTTCACCTCGGGGTCCGCGACGACGTCCTGCCAGTCCGTGGTGAGCAGGCGGGCGGGGATGTTGACCGCGCGGGCCTTCTTCAAGTCGCGGACGGCGACGCGCCGGATGTTCAGCGACACGCCGAGGCGCGACGCCATCAAGGCGCCGTTCCGCCGGATGGCTTCATAGACACCGCCACCGACGGTGCCGCCACCGATCATGCCCAGATTCACCTGTCGCATAGAGGCGCGGACACTACGCGAAGGCAGCGGCCAGACAATTCCTTTTTGGGCGCAGAAGGGCGGCGGACGGGGTCAGGCGGGCGTTTCGCAGACAACCCGGGAGGCGTAGTCAGCCCGGTGGTCAGTCCAAACAACACCCGGAAACAGAAGTCAGCGACGACTGCGCTCTCGGGGCAGTCCCGCTCCTGCCACGTGCATTGACTTCACTCCGCATTTCCCGGACAAACCTTCCCGTGACCAAGACCCAAGCTGCGACGTGCGCGTAATCGAAGCCGAAAGCGTGGACTGCCAATCTCACCTCAAGCCCGCGCCGCGTAGTAGGAGACGACGTGAGGAGTCTCTCATTCCATTCCGCATTCCACATTCCGCATTTCGCATTAGTCAGAGCCTCCTCACGTCGGCACCTACGGGGGAGGAAGTGCCTTGACCACCTGGTCCTTCGCCTCTTCTCCGTGGCTCATTCTGCTCGGCGTGGCCGTGTGGTGCGGGGCGGCGTGGTTGTGCTGGCAGAATGCCACGCGGCGCGGGGGGAAGGCGGCGGTGTTCATGGAGTCGCTGCGGCTGGTCATCATGACGCTGCTGGTCTTCACGCTGTTCCGGCCCGAGCTGGTGCGGCGCATCGAGCGCAAGGAGTCGCCGCAAATCGCCGTGCTGCTCGACGCCTCCGGCAGCATGGCCACGCGCGATGTGCGCGGCGGCTCGAACGTCCTCACCCGCGCCGAGTGGCTCGCGGCCCGGCGCGCGACGAGCTTTTGGAAGCCCTTGGAAAAGTCCGGCAAGGTCATCATCGAGGACTTCTCCGCACCGCCGGTGGATACGAATTTCAACGCGCAGGCCGAGGCCGGCACAGACTTGAGCGCCGCGCTCGAAGCGTCGCTCCAGCGCCACAAAAACCTCCGCGCCGTGCTCGTGCTGACCGACGGCGACTGGAACGCCGGCAAGCCGCCGTTGCTCGCCGCCGCGCGGTTCCGCGAGACGGACACGCCCATCTTCGCCGTGGGAGTGGGCGCGGAGCAGCCGTTGCCGGACTTGGTTTTGGAGCGCGCCTCGGTGCCAAGCTACGGACTTATCGGAGAGCAGATTTCCATTCCGTTCCGCATCGTGAGCCACCTGCCGCGCGAGGTGAAGACGCAGCTCATCATTGATGCGGGCGACGGCGAGGAAGTGAAGAAGGACATCACCATCCCGGCGGGCGGGCAATTGCAGGACGCCATCGTGTGGTCGCCGCGCAACGTCGGCGAACAGACCATCACGCTGCGCCTGCCGCCCGAGGCCGACGAGGCGCTGACGGACAACAACGCGCAGCAGTTCCGCATCGCCGTGCGCTCGGAGACGCTCAAGGTGCTCGTGGTGGACTCGCTGCCGCGCTGGGAATACCGCTACCTCCGCAATGCCCTCGAACGCGACCCCGGCGTCGAGTCGCATTGCGTGCTGTTCCATCCGTCGCTTGGTCCCGGCGGCGGACGCAACTATCTCACGGCCTTCCCCGGCACGAAAGAGCAGCTCCAGCGCTACGACGTGATTTTCCTCGGCGACGTGGGCGTGGGCGAAGGCGAGCTGAAGGAGTCGGATGTCGCGCTGATTCGCGGCCTTGTCGAGCAGCAGGGCAGCGGCCTCATCTTCCTGCCGGGCCGGCGCGGTCGGCAGATGTCCTTCCTCAACGGCCCGCTCGCGGACCTCATGCCCGTGCAGCTCGACGACAAACGGCCCGACGGCGTCGCGTTGCAAAACGAAGTGCCGCTGCTGCTGTCGAGTGTGGGCAAAGGCCATTTGCTCACGCGCTTCGACGGCGACGAGAACCGCAACGACGACATCTGGAAAAACCTGCCCGGCTTTTACTGGAGCGCCGCCGTGGAGAAGAGCCGGCCTGGCAGCGAGGTCCTCGCCGTCCACGCCTCGATGCGCAACGCGTGGGGCCGCGTGCCGCTCTTGGTCACGCGCCCGGCAGGCAGCGGCAAGGTGCTCTTCATGGGCACGGACAGCGCGTGGCGGTGGCGGCGCGGCGTCGAGGACAAGTGGCATTACCGCTTCTGGAGTCAAGTCGTGCGCTGGATGTCGCACCAGCGGCATCTCGCCGAGCGCGCGGGCGTGCGGCTCACCTTCAGCCCCGAGACGCCGAACGCCGGCGACACCGTCTTCCTCCAGGCCACCGTGCTCGACGCGAGCGGCTTCCCGCTGGAGAAGGGCAAGGTGGACGGCAAAATCACCACGCCCGGCGGTCGCACGGAGAAGCTCGACTTCGCCGCGCTCGACGGCGGCTGGGGCGTGTTCAAGTCCAGCTTCGTGCCCAAGCAAGGCGGCCCGCACAAAATCCTCCTCACCGCCGACAGCGCCGGTCGCAAGCTGGAAACCGAAATCACCGTGACGCAACCTGTGCGCGAGAAAGTCGGCCAGCCCGCGAACTTCACCGTCCTGCGCGAACTCGCCTCCCTCACCGGCGGAGCCATCGGCCCGACCGCCGACCTCGCCAAGGTCATCGAGCAAATCACGCTGCTGCCCGAGCCGAAACCGCTGGAGCAACGCATCCGCCTCTGGGCCGACCCGTGGTGGGCCGGCAGCATCCTGCTCCTGCTGACGGTCTATTGGGTGAGCCGCAAGCTGGCGGGGATGGTGTAGCCGGCGAGAGAACGCGAGAACAGTGCCTTAGCGCCTGGGTTGACTCGAAGAGTTGCGTCGGCTACAAAGACGGCCCATTTTATCAGCGTGAACACCTCTGCTCCATATCCCGCGATTGCGGTAGCGAACTACATCTTGGAGACGGCATGGAAACAGAAGCCGAAGGCTGAAGTGTCGCCAATGAAGCTCCAAAAGCTGATTTACTTCGCCCACGGCTGGCATTGGGCACTGGCGGATAAACCGCTGGTTTCAGAACAGGTTGAAGCTTGGAAGTTTGGGCCAGTGATTTCCCCGGTCTATCACGCCTTCAAGCAGTTTGGGAACAACCCCATCGCTGAACTCGGCCGTCTGGTTCGCTTCAGTGGAACTAGGCTCGTTAGCGAAGTCCCACGATTGAGCGAGGCGATGCTCGGAGAAACTGCTCAACTGCTGAACCGGGTTTGGGAAGTCTACAGCCCTTACACTGCGATTCAGCTTTCGAATGCGACGCACGCCGTTGGCACACCATGGCAGGAGGTGTGGGAAAAGGCACCGGAGCGAATCGGCACAGACATTCCTGACGAGAAAATTCGGGAGTATTTTGTGAAACTCAAGGGGGCGTGATTGGATTTTGGCAAGATCACAGCTGGACCCGTAGACGACCAGCCTTCAACAGCTGATGTTCAGACGCAGTTGGAGCTCACCGAGTTGGAGAACGCATGGCTGCAAAATCAGGCACTGGCGCAGGACATCGAGTTGCGACAGGTATATTCCAATCGCATTTTTTGCTTAATTGTTTGCTGGTTGGCCTGCGTGTTTGGGCTGCTGCTTCTCCAAGGATTTGGCGGCCCGGGGACCGCTTGGGATGTTCAAGCAGGGTGGTTTCGTGTTCGCAGTGAGGGTCACGCGGTTTTCTTACTCTCGGATGCGGTGCTGCTGGCTACCATTGGGGGGACAACCGGCAGCGTGATAGGCATCTTCATTATCGTGGTGACATACCTCTTTCCAAAACGTGATGGAATATCGGCGATGGGCCGTGAGAAGGCTCCGAAAAACTGACCACCAACCGAATCACGGCTTCGGTCAAACAGCAGCTTCATGCGCGGCGGTTACGAGGTGCGCCTTGTGCTCGCGGTCGGCGGCGTAGGCGAGGCACGCGCGGATGTCCGCCTCGTTCAGCTCGGGGAAGTCCGCGATAATCTCCGCGTGCGACATGCCGCTCGCCAGCCAGCCCAGCACATCCGCCACCGTGATGCGCATCCCGCGCACGCACGGTTTGCCACCCCGCTTGCCCGGCTCAAGAGTGATTACGCTCTGGTAGTTCACGATGGGAAGCTAGCCTTCAGGCGCAGGCTTGCCAAGCCATTGCTGCTCGGCCGCGCCATTCGTCGTCCATTCGTGAGCCGCAAGCTGGCGGGGATGGTGTAGATGTCGGGAGCGAGGGGTCGTCCTCGCAATCCCGGTCCCATATCAAACCCTCGCAGCCGCAAAATATCATGCTCCCGCTGCATTGACGGGCTGTCGTTCGCTGCTAACTTGCTTGGAATTCTTATGGCCACTCGCAAAGCTGATCCCGCCCCATTCACCGCCCCCCGTGGCGGTGCCACGCAGTTGAACCTTTCCGCCGACACGACGCGCATTCGCAAGAATGGCATCGAGTTCCACTCGGCCGATCCCATCGCAGCGTGGACCGAGATGACGGTGGCCCTGAGCGATCCGGCCGATGGCCGGGATGTGCGTGCGACCGGCGTCGTGGTGGATTGCCGTGGAGACCGGCATCAAGGCTACACGGTTTCGATGGTGTTCATGGAACTCACGCCGCTGGCACAGGCCCGTCTCAGCGTCATGGCGTATTCCAACTTGGCATGAAATGGCGCGCTGGCTAAGGTCCGCGCCATGTCACTGCCAGTTCAAGAACCCGCGAACGAGGACGTCGTCTATTTCAACGAGATTCTGAAGGCCGGCGTCGAGGCCGGTTGTTCGGACATTCACATCAAGGTCGGAACCCCTGCTTCCTTCCGCATCAGCCGCGCGTTTCACTCCATTGATTTTGTGCCCACGCAGGCCTGGATGCAGAGCGTCATTGATGGCATCTGCCCCAGGCACATGAAGGCCGGGCTGGAGGCGGAGCGCGAGACGGACTTCTCCTATTCGGCTCCCGGGGTCGGCCGTTTCCGCACGAACGTGTTTCAGGCGCTGGGCCGCTGGTGCATCGTGATGCGCTACATCAAGTCCGTCGTCCCGACCTTTGAAAAGCTCGGGCTGCCGGAGGTTCTCAAAACGGTGGCGGAGTCATCGCGCGGCATCGTGCTGATGGCCGGCACGACCGGTTCGGGAAAGTCCACGACGCTCGCGGCGATGCTGGAGCACCTGAACAACAATTTCCGCAAGCACATCGTCACGCTGGAGGATCCCATCGAGTTTGTCTTCGAGGAGAACCAGTGCCTCATCGAACAGCGCGAGCTGAACCTCGACACCATGAGCTTCCACCGGGCGATGAAAAGCGCCCTGCGCGAAGACCCGGACGTCATCATGGTCGGTGAAATGCGCGATGCGGTCAGCTTCCAGACTTCCATCAGCGCGGCGGACACCGGCCACACGGTCATCTCGACCATGCACACCACGAGCGCGAGCAGCTCGGTGGGCCGCATCCTGGAATACTTCAAGCAGGACGAGCGCGACACCATCCGGCGCCAGCTCGCGAGCACGCTGCGTTCAGTCTGCTGCCAGCGCATGGTGCCCACGGCCGAGGGCGGGATGCGCCCGGCGCTGGAGATCATGATCAACACGGTCTCGATCAGGAAGGCCATCGAGGAGAATCAGCTCGGCAAACTCCTGCCCACCATCGAAGGCAGCCAGAAGATCCAGGAAGTCGAAGGGCTGCCCATGTGGGTGGATCAGGGGGAGGGCATGATGAGCTTCAACCAGTGCATCTTCAACATGCTCCAGCAGGGCGTCATCACCGAGGAGCGCGCCATGGAGAAGGCTTCCAACCCTCAGCAGCTCAAAATGTGGATGGAAGGGATCTTCACCAGCTCGGGCGGCATCACGGGCTGACCGCCCGGCAGAGCCTCAAAGCTTGTTGGAAAGCTCGGGCAGTTCGAGCCTGCCGTTTTCCGAGAAGCGCAGCGTCAGCATCAAACTGTTGAGCGCGTATCTGAACTCCTGCATTTCGGTGCCGCTGGTGAGCAGATGGAACTCTATTATGCCGGCCGGCGAAGAGATGAACGCAATCCGACTTTGCAGGCCCAGGCCTGACTCATTCTTCCATGTCAGATCGAAGGCCGGACCGGAGCGTCCGGCGGCGGAGAGGGTGATCTCCTCGGTGATTTTGGCGGACGGAAACCGCTGAAGCACCAGCTCACGGAAGACCTCCGCCTTCAGGTCTCCGCCGGCCTTGTCCACCGCGTTCGTCGGCGTTCCGATCAGGCGCACCGTGATGGCGCACTTGTCATCCTGTTCCACGGCCCGCAACTGACGGTTGGCCTCGTCGAGCCGCATCAGATAGCCCTTGGGGACGATGAAGGCGAACTGGTTTGTGCCCACGGTGGCGACCGCGCGGAAGTAGTGGCCCAGACCCTCCACCTCGTGACGGGTCGTGGCGAGCTTGAAGGCCGGCGCACTGGCCGGGGTGGCGTCTTGCGCGACGACGGTCAGGCAAAGGCGGGCGATGAAAAGTGCGGCGACCAGGCTCTTAGAAGGCGGCGACATAATTGGTCCGGTTCGGCGGGGCATTGACCCAGCTGCCCCGGATCAGGGTGCGCAGCGCCGGCGTGCCAGGCGGCTGCTTGGTCACGTCCAGAAAGTTTGGGTCAAAGTTGAAGTTCCGGTTCGGGGCCGTGTAATAGGCTCCGGGCCACTGGAACGGGGCGGTGGCGCGGGCGCTGTTGTAGAGGTTCACCAGCGAGCCGTTGAGCGTCAGCGTGCGTCCGCTCCAGGCCTCCAGCAGGCGGGGGAAGTTCACCACGCCGCCGCTGCGGATCGTGGTGCCATTCGCAGAGGAGTAAACCATGCCGGAAAGCAGGGCTGCGTTGATCGTCGTGTCCGTCGGAACTCTGGAGGTGTAGGCCAATGTGCTGGTCGAGTCCTTCCAGCCGCCCGACTGGACGGTGAGGGCGTCGGAAACAAGCGAAGCAGGCCGGCTGGAACTCGTGTTGGTGGTGCCCAGATGGGCTGCATTGGTGCAGTTGAAGTGCCCTTTCACATACAGCGGATTCACCGTGGCCAGCGTCAGGCCGCGTGAAGGCAGCGTCTGGCCGTTGGTGATCCGCACGGCGGCGAGCTGGCTGGAGGTGACGGAGCGGTTGTCCGCCACATAAATGATGTTGGGCGCGTTGCCCGCCCCCAGTTTTGCGGCCACCGAGGAGTTGGTGGCCGCCCAGATGCGGTATTTGGCGATGTCCAGCTGGGTGGTCCGGATGGTCTTGGCCTCGCGCTGGTCGGTGAAGGTGACGTTGGTGGCGATGAAGAAGCTGGCGTTGGCCCAGGGGATCGTCACGGGAGACGCGTCGAAGGGCGTCTTCACCTGGACATTGACGGTGGAGTTGCTCACGAGGATCAGCATCTCCGCCTTGTTGTAGTAACGCTGCTGGCCCATGGCGGAGGACATGGATTCGCCGGCGGGAGGCATGTTGATCACCTCGCGGACGGCGGCGGCGGTGTTGTTGGTCCCGATGGGGAGCGAGAGCGACCTCACATTGGTGGAGACGTTGGCCTGATAATTGATGGCACCGGTGAAGGTTGTAACCGGGTAGCCGAACCATGCCTGCCTGTTGATCGTGCCGGTCGTGGTGACGTCCTGCTGGAGCGTCAGGTCTGCCGAGGAGCCGACATAAATGTTGCTGTTGGCATGGACGCGACCTCGGACCACCAGGGGGGCCGCCATCGTGAACTCGAGGAGGCTGTTGTAAAAGATCGCGAACTGGAACACAGGGATCGACGCGAGCTGGACATCCTGTTGCACGGCGTTGGTCACATTAAACCGCCCGTTGGTCATCTTGGCATTGGAGACGACGCGGTAAGTGGAGGCAAACCCGCTGAGGCCCGAGTATTGGGATTCCAAGGGGACATAGGTCACAGCAACGGTGCGGTCCACGTAGCTTTGGTTCGTGGTCCCCGCGCCATTGGAAAACGCGTAGGAACTCCACAGTGCGTTTTCGGCGCTGGTGGGCACACTGGTCCGGTAGGAGGCGAGATTGCCATAGACGGTCCCCTCGCCGCTGATGTCGTAGTCGCGCATGAGGCGGGTGATGACCTTCTCGGTCGCCGCCTCGGCCGCAAACAGCGTTGTGGAGAGCTGGTTGTTGCGTTCGTTCATCAAGGCCGTCTGTGACGCCCAGTTCATCGAAGCGCTCAAAACCATGAGGCCGACGGCGGAGAAAAACATCACCATCAGCAGCGCGTAACCACCGGACCCGGCGTGTCGGGGAGGATTGGATGTGTTCATGACGGTCTGGATTTCAGTCCAGTGTCCGGCGCGTGATGCGCGTCTGGAGCTGGTAATAGTCGAAGAAGTTGTTCGTCCCGATGCGCGTCATCGGGTAGGAGAGCTGGTAGAACTGGAGGCGGACGTTGAGGGCGGAGTTGCCGGTGTCGGTGGTCAGCGTGGTGCCCAGATAGTCCTCCTTCGAGAAGAGAACGGCGTTGGTGACATAGGAGGCGATGAGCTGGGGCGTGCCGTTGCTGGCCGTGACGCGGCGCAGTTCGCTGGAATTGGTCACGTAGAAGTAGCGGATCCACCAGTTGGTGTTCGTGCCCGGGTAGATCTGGAGCGCCCGGCCCTGCAGGGCGGCGCCATTGGTGGCCACCACAAAGGACGAGGCGCTGCCATTGCCGACCTTGATGGTCTTGGCGGCGCGGATTTCATCCTGGAGTTTTCCGAAGGCCTTGCGGGCGGAGTCGTTGGCCCCCAGCTTCGCCGAGGTGAACTGCATCAGCCGTCCCCCCATGATGTGGCTGTAGATGACTCCACCCAGGACCATCGTCATCAGCGCCACCGAAACCATCATCTCAATCAGCGTGAAGGCGATCTGGCCGGAGCGCATCCGGGCGGCTTGTGGGCGGGGCAGGCGCATATCAGTTGTCGGGCGAACGGTAGGTGGCGACCGTGTTCGTGAAGACGCGACCGGTGGTGGGGAACTTCCATGTGCAGTCCACACGGATCATCCGCAACAGCGGCTGGTTGGTCGAGATGGCCGTGATGGTGGTCACATTCGTCGCATAGGCGGCGTTGGTTCCGATGACGGGCATGTCGAGCACCAGTGTCTGGCTCGGAAAGTTGGCGCTGGTCAGCTGATCCACCCCGCCGTCCGGATCCCAGCGGCAGGCGCGTGTCTGCTCCAGCCGCTGCACGGCCAGGGCCTGGGCTGCGAGGGAATATCCAGACCACTCGGCGCGCTTCGTGGACTGGGTGTAGCCGTAAATGATCCCCGCAACGGTCATGGCGGCGATGGCGGCGGACATCACCACTTCCGCCAGCGTGAATGCCGCGTGCCCGGGCCGTGGCAAGGCCCTGCACCGAGTCAACGAACCCTGATCATGGAAATGCAGTTTCAAAGCAGTCCGCGGCGAACGATTCGCCAATCTTGATAGAGCCGAAAGAATGCCAAGTCAACCTGTGATAGAGCCTTTACGCCCTATCGTAACGCGTCAAAGCCTGGAAACTTCTTCTAAAATTCCGCGCTCAGTCCCAAGTTGAGAAGGTTGACGGCATAGCCTGTCGCAGGCTGGTTCGCCAGCGAGCGCTCGAAGTCATAATCGAAAAACCATTTGAGCCGCTTCGTAAGAGAGCGCTCGGCGTGGAGGGTGAGGGTGAAGCCGGTGCGCTCAATCGCGCGCGGGTCGCCGGGGGCGACGGGCTGGTGTGGATACTTGTAGTCTGCAAAGCGGCCCGTGAGGCTCACCTCCCACGGCGCGGCGGCCCAGCGCAGCTGCTGGCTCACCTGCCACTTGCGGAAATCATAGTAGCCCGGGCCGTTGTCCTGGCTGGACTCGTAGCCCAGCTTCGTGGTCGTGCGCCAGTGGCGCTGCTCGTCCCAGTGGTGTTTCCAGGTCAGTTGCGCGCGGTGCTGCGTGAAGGCGAGTTCCGAGCCGGGGATCGCGGCGGCGGCGCGGTTGAACTGCTCGCGGTGATCGTAGGGGCGGCGGTTCAACTCGCAGCTCACGGACATTTCTGACCGGTGCCCATATTCCCGACCGATGGAGAGCTTCGGCCCTCCTTCCCAGTAGTCGTCCAGCGGGCTGTTGAAATCCTGCCGCGTGAGGGTCGGCTCGACTTCCCACCACCAGCGCTCCGCGAACTTCCGCCGCACGGCGAAATGCGCCGAGTAAGTGTGGCTCTCCACCGCGAGCACCGTCGGCGTCGCGAGGCTGGTGGACAGGTCCAGGACCTGGTTCTGGTAAATGTATTCGCCGGCCACGCTGCTGCTCCACCGCTCGCTCCACGTCTTCTTCAGCCGGGCGTGGGCGAGCGCGTTCTGCTCCATGTTCACGACATCACTTGCGAGAAAGCGCGTGTCCTGGCCGGACAGGAAGGCGTTGAACTCCCAGCCGTCCACGGGGAGCCGGAACACGATGATCTCCGCCTGGTTTCTCAGGAATGAACTGCCGCTGGGCCGCACCGCGCTGAGGGAGACATTATCCTTGTAGCCCGCGCTGCTCTGGAGCGTGAACATGGTGTCCCACGGCGAGAGAGCGGGCAGGTCCGGCAGCGCGGGGAGGCCGGGAATGGCAGGGTCCGGTGAGGGCGGGGCTGGCTGCGCGGCGAGGGGAGCGAACAGAACCAGCAGGGCGAAGGCCGATGACCCGGTGTCAGTTGTGCCGTGCCGCATCTTGCCCATGTGGGTGAGCTTCTCCGGCCCGGCGGGAAATCACGAGCCGGAATGCTGGACGAAAAACGCCGCCGCCTGCGACCGGCGGCTCATCTGCAGCTTCTCCATCAGGTTGCTGAGATAGTTCTTCACCGTCTTGTCGCTCAAGCCCATCGCGAGGCCGATCTCCTTGTTCGTCTTGCCCTGCGCGACCAGTTCGAGCACGCGGCGCTCCTGCGCGGAGAGCCGGTCGAGCTTGCCCGGCTGCGGCCCGGCGGAACCCTCCTTCACCCGGTTGAACACCCGGCGCGTCACCGCCGGATCGAGAATGGAGCGGCCCTCGGCGACTTCCTTGATCGCCCGCAACAGGCCCGGCTCGTCAATCTCCTTGAGCAAGTAGCCCTCCGCCCCGGAGCCGATGGCCTGCATGACAATCTCGTCGTCGGCGAACGCGGTGAGGATGATGACTTTCGGCGGCGGCGTGAGCTGGTGGAGGTTGCGGCACGCCTCAAAGCCGCTGCCGTCGGGCAGGCGCACGTCCAGCAGCACCACGTCCGGCTTCAGCCGCTCCGCCGCCTCGAGCGCGCCCGCCACGGTGCCCGCTTCGCCGGCGATTTCCAGTTCCGCGTGCAGCCCCAGCAGCGCGCTCAATCCAGAGCGGACAACTTCGTGGTCGTCCACGAGGAGCAGGCGGATGCGTTTGGTGATGGTGCCCATGTGGCGTCGGCGCATTGGGTAGCAGGAAATGAGCCCGCAAGCAATCGGGCCATATGGCCGTATTGCCTCAGGGCACCATCCGCCCCCGGAAAAACTCGCGCGGTGTGTTGTTCGTGTCCGTTGCCTCCAGCAGCAGCAGCGTGCCGGAGCGGTCGATCAACTCCAACGTCACGCCATCCACCCAGTTCGTCAGCGCAGGGCTGCGTTGCAACGTCACCCGCTGATCCACCCGCCCGGAGAACAGCAGCAGGTTCTGCCCGGAGCTGCGCGAGATGCGCGTGAAGGAAACCGGCTCCAGCGACGCCGTCAGCAGGCTGCGCAAGGCCACGCCTTCGATGCCGACGGCGACAATCTGATTGCTCGATCCGGCCACGCCGTAGAGCGACTTCTGCGTGAACGTGCCGACGTTCGTCCATGTCGTCAGGTTGCCGCTCTGCAAAACCGTGCCCTGCACGCCAACGGCGTAATAGGAGTCGCCGAGATAATCCACCGCGTTGAGCAGGCGCGTCGTGCCGCTGGCGAGGCTCGACCAGTTCGTGCCGTTCGTGCTCGTGAGAATGAGGCCGTTCTCGCCCACGGCCACGAACCGGCCGTTCACGCTGCGGACGCGATAGACCCAGTTCGTCGTGCCGCTGCTCTGGGCAAACCAGTTCGTCCCGTCGCCGCTGGTCAGAATGGTCCCCCGGTCGCCCGTGAGAACGAACAGGTTGTTGAGCACCGCCGCGCCGGAGAGGAACGCCGTGGAGCCGCTCGACTGCGCGGCCCAGTTGGTGCCGTCTGTGCTGGTCAGCACCGTTCCGCTTGCACCGCCCACGACCCAGAAGCCGCTCCGCACCGCGACGGCCTGCAGGTCGTTCGTGGTCGGTGTCGGCGCGGCGAGCCAGTCAATCGCCAGCGTGCTTGATGTGTTCGTCGCGTAGTTCGTCACGCCGGCGATGACGTTCGTGCTGACGACGTTCGTCGCGATGGCCGGGCTGAAGAGAATCCGCCCGCCGCTGCCCGCTGCGACGAGTCCGTTCGTCGTGCCGCCGAGGCCGAGCAGGACGGAGTTCGTCGCCGCATCGGGCACGAGTTCGAGTTCCCAGTTCACGCCGTCCGCGCTGGTCATCACCGTGCCGCGGTCTCCCGCCGCCACGTAAAACTCCGGCAGTCGCAGCACGTCCCAGAGCCAGTTGCGGATGGGCGCCTGCCGCTGCGTCCAGAGCGTCGGCGCGGCGGCGTTGCTCCTGATGCCCTCAAGCATCATGCCGCTGCGCCCGGCGATGAAGTGCAGGCTGCCCTGCCACGACGCGTTGTAGTAAGTCCAGTCCGGCGCGGGCGAATTTGTGTTGCCGCGAATCTCGTCGGTCCATCCGCCGCCGCCGTTCTGCAGCCGCACCTCGCGGTCGCCGACGATGACAAGATAGTCGTTCGTGCCCGCGATGGCGTTGAGCGCGTTCGTCGTGGTGAAGCCGGCGACCGGCGCCCAGTTCTTCCCGCTGCTGTTTGCCACCAGCACCGTGCCCGCGTCGCCCACGGCCCAGAACTGCGAGCCGATGAACGCGACGCGGTTCAAGTGCAGCACCGTGCCGCTGGTCTCGACGGACCAGCTGCCGTTCGCCGCGCGCGTGGCGATGCGACCGTTTTCACCCACCGCCACGAACAGGTTGTTCCCCGCCGCCACGCCGCGCAGCCAGTCCGTGAAGCCGGTCGTCTCGCGCGTCCAGTTCGTGCCGGTGCTGCTGGTATAGGCCGCGCCGCTGTCACCGACCGCGACCGCGAGCGTGCCGGACGCGGCGACGCCTTCGAGCCAGTCCGCCGTGCCGAGGTTGAGCAGTTGGAAATCCTCCAGCGAGTCCGCCCACAGCACCGTTCCGCTTTCACCGGTGACGAGCAGGCGGCTGCCGAAAAAAGCCGTGCCCCGCAACGCGTTCGTCGTGCCACTGGCGCGCGGGTGCCAGAGCTGAAGGTCTTCACTCGTGTAAATCTGCCCGCGCTCGCAGACCTGCACGGTGAGGCCGAGGCCGTAAGTCATGTCGAAGACGTTGCCGCCGTGCGGCGCGGGATTGGACCAGCGCCAGCGGAACGGCTGCCCGGCAGTAAGGTCCACGGGCAGCGAGGCAGCGAGGAACAACGCGAGCAGCCACGAGGGGAGGGCGGAATTCAGTTGCTTGCCCGGTTGGCGTTGGGAGCCATCCTCCCTCACCCCGGCCCTCTCCCGCTGGGAGAGGGAGCCACGCAGGCCGCGTCTCGAACAAGCGGACCGTGCGGGTTCACGAATCGGCGTCGAAGTGCCTCCCTCTCCCTCGGAGGGAGAGGGCCGGGGTGAGGGTGAAAACGTGCGGAGTCTCGTCGGCAGCGAATTCACCGCGCCTCCGTTGCGCTGCAAAAAATTGAGACAAGCCAGAAAGCTCCAACCAATCGCCCCCAGCTTGCGGAGGGCAGCGGCGCGCGCGGCATTGTGCTGGCGGAACAGACCCATGAATCAGCTGGGTTTGGCGAACGACTCCGTGTCCGTGGACTGCGGCACGCCGGACTCCGTCGCGGAGTCGCCGGCGAGATTCTCCGGCAGCGTCAGCGAGAACACGCAGCCGTGCGGCGTGCTCCGCTCCAATTCCAGCTCGGCGTCGAGATGTCCCGCGAGCTGCTTGCACAAAGCGAGGCCGAGGCCGCTGCCGCCTTCTTTCGTGGAGAGGCAGGGCTTGAACAGCAGCGGCCGCAATTCCTCCGGAAAGCCGCGACCCTCATCGCGCATCTCACAGCGCACGCCGTGCGGCTCGCCGAGCAGCGTGAGCCGGACGGACTTCTTGCGCGGGGTCGCTTGAATCGCGTTCTGCGCGAGGTGGCCGAGGATGATGCCCACGAGGTTCGCCGCGCGGCTGGACACGGTGCCGGGCGATTTCACCTCGGCGGTGAAGTTCACGTCGCAGACGCGCGCCAGCGGCATGACCTGGGTGGAAACAATTTCGGCCAGCTCGGTGAGCGAGACCTCGTAGTGGTTCGCCGCGCCCTGCTCGTTGCGCATCACGCCGAGCAACTGCGCGATGAGCGACTGCATCCGCTTCGCGGAGTCGGCGGCAGTGCGCCATGCGGGCTCGGCCTTGTCGGCCTCGCTGGTGCGGCGGCCCGCGAGCAGGGCCTGGATGCCGAAGAGCTGGCTTTTGAGTTCGTGCAACAGGTGCGCCGAGAGCGCGCCGACGGCGGAGGTTTTGCTGGCCAAGGCGAGTTCGCGGTTGGCTTCGAGCAGGCTGCGGGAGCGCCGTGCGAGCTGCGCCTGCGCGCGTTGCAGGCGGCCAAATGCCCAGCGCAGCGCCACGACCATGACCGCGCCGCCGATGAGGAAGACGCTGGCGGCCTGGTTCGCGAGGCTGCGGTCAATGCCGCGCAGTTCGGTGGCCAGCCCGCGGCCGTCGAGGATGAACTGCGCGATGCCCAGCAGCTTCCGCTCGTTCTGGGCGTGGAGGGGCACGATGATTTCATACAGCTCCAGCGGCGGTTCGCCGGGGGCGGTGGATGCGAACAGCGCCGGGTGCGCCGCGCGCTCGCGCGGGCGGGCGACGGTGTGCAGGCGCTGAAGCCCGGCGAGGTCTCCGGCCGCGAGCGAGCTGTCGCTCACGTAGGCGGGGAAGGCGGAGACGAAGCGGCCCTGCGCGTCGAAAAGCCGCGCGGCGACGACGCCCTTGAGGCGCGAGGTCTTGAGCAGGACGTTGAGCTGGATGCTGGGCTCGTCGAGCAGCGTGCGGTCCTCCTCAGCCTGAAGCATCATGGCCACGGAGTGGAGGATTTCTCCCTCGCGCCGCGCGATGTCCTCGCGAATCTCCAAGCGCAGGTGCAGCGTGACCGCGAGGATGCCCAGCGCGAAAATCGCGAGCGTCGCGCCGATGACGAGCGCCGGCAAATGACGCGACCGGAGCCAGGGGCGCTCCGGTTCCGTCGTGGCTGTGGGCGGTGGGTGGATCAAGCGGTGGGCGAAGTCAGGTGCTGTTCGTGAAGGCGGCGAATTTCTCCAAGTGCATCCGGCACCCACGGAATTCTCCCTCTCCCTTTGCGGAGCAAGGGGAGAGGGCCGGGGTGAGGGGTTGCGTGCGTCGGCATTGGTGGCCGCACCCCTCATCCGGCCTCCGGCCACCTTCTCCCCTCGCTTTGCGAAGGGAGAAGACAAGCGGGGTGCGACGCCCTCTGAAATTCCGCTTCATCGTCCGCGCCCTCCCTCGGTGGTGCCGTTGTCAATGAGCCGGTTGAGATCGGGGTGCAACTGCTGCTTCAACTCCTTCGCGCGGTCGCGCATGTCCTGTTGCACCGCCTTCTGCTGCTCCTTCAAGCGGTCGAGCATCTCCTTCATGCGCTCACGGATGGCTTTGCGCTCCTCTTCGGAGGCCTGCTGGTATTGGCGGGCGAGCGCTTTCTGATCCTCAAGGTATTTCTCTCTCGCGGACTGGAAGTCACGCACGAGCGTCTGGACATCCGCCGGAGGCTGGACCTTGTCGGGCCGGCCCGGCGTCGCGGGCTTGCCCTTCTGGTCGGTGGCGGTCGCGGGGTCGGCCGCCGGATCGCGCGGGACGACGGTCGGGCGCTGGCCAATGGCAGGCTTGTCCTTTCCCTGGCCGCTGGCGGAATTGCCGGCGTCGGCCTTGCCCTTGCCTTGGGCGGAAGCGTCCGCAGCCAAGGCCAGCAAGCCGGCGGCGGCCAGCAAGCCTGCGAACAGTTTGATTGGAATCAGTTTCATCTATCAGATCGTCGCAGCGGGCACATCCCGCTCACAACGGATGGATCTAGCGCAGGCGTTGTGCCAGCGGCCGGCGACCTTTTCGTCAATTAGGGCCATCCAGCGGCAGCCCGGCATTCGCACGTTGGGACAGTGGGCGACGCCGGGAGTTATTTCAACGGAAAGTCCGGCAAATACCGGGCCGGGAGGCCCGTCGCTCAGGAACCTCCCGATGCGTGGCTCAGGCGTCAGGAAAACTGCCGGGACTGGCAGGATTGAGAGCGGCGCGGAGGGAATCGCAGTTGTGCGAACAGGAACGGGTTCCGTTACGGGGTCGCGTCACTTCTTCCTCGCGCCCTCCGGCCCTGATTGCTTCGCCCTTCGCTGGATGAACCAGCTCCACTTCGGAGACAACCTCGGCTGAACTTCAAGAAGGCCAGGGCGGAGGCCGCGAGCAAGCGGCAGGCGTTGCTCTGAGCGGGGACGGTGCAGATGGAGCGCGGCATTCATGCCGCAGAAATGTGGGATTCAAAGGGGGCTGACGAACTTCCGAGCCATCTGCGGGAACGAACCAAACGGTTCGGGCGACAGCCGGCGCAGGTGCAAACGCGAACTCTGGCTGTGGCGGGCGTTTCTGCGGCGTGAACGCCGCGCCCCTCGCGTTTCAACTGCATCGTTCCGGCTGAGAACGCCGGACTTTTCTGACAAGGCCCGAATTATCGGCTTGCGGCTCCCGCCCAATGATCCACACCCTTCGCGCCATGTCCGCTGCAAGCAAACCCGTCCCTGGCGGCTCCGCCGGCACGCCCGGCAGCTCGTCATTGCTCCAGTCCCTGCCGGAGGGTTACACGCACCCTTCCGTGCTGATCATCGAGGATCACCGGGAAGTCGCCGAATCTCTGCGACGCGTGCTGGAGCAGATGCGGGTTTATGCGGTGGTGAGCCCCGATGGGGAGGCCGCGCTGAAGATGGCCGCGGCCATGCGTTTCAGCCTCGTCATCCTGGACGTCCTCCTGCCGCGCATGAATGGATTTGAGACCTGCCGGGCGCTCCGGAATCTGCCGAACATGCGTGACGTGCCGGTCCTGATTGTCAGTTGTGTCACCAGCCCGGCGGCGCAGGCCGAAGGAGCAGCCCTGGGGGCGGCGCACTATCTGTGCAAGCCGTTCAAGCTGGTTGAATTTCAAACCCAGGTGGAGCGGATCCTGATTGCGGATGCGCAACGCCAGGCCAGGGCACAGGACGGGCGAATCAGCCGGACCTAGGGCGGCGTGACGCCGCCGGGCGCCGGGTGTGAAAACCAGGGCTACAATTCCACCCAGGAATCGATGACGAAGGAGCTGCTCGGGCCGTTGCGACCGAGGTTCTCGTCGTAGTGGAAGGAGAAATGACCGTTGAGCTGGGCGGAGCCGACGATGGCCGCCCCGATGAAGTCCACGGTGTCGGAGCCGCCGCCGTTGAAGGTGAGGGCGGCCTGGGGCGCGTAGAGGGTTCCGGTCCACGTCGCGTTGCCGCTGAAGGTTGCGCTCGTGCAGGTGGGCAGCCCGTAAACCATCATGCGCAGGGCGTCGCCGGTGGAGTTCACGGCGGCCTGCCCGGAAAGACTGATGCTCCCCGAGACCCACATCTGGAGCGTGCCGCTGTTGGCGACGGTGATGGCCCGGCCGCCTGATTCGGAGACGCTTCCCCGGACATACAGGCGGGCGTTGCCGCGCACCAGGACGTTGTCATCGTCGATGTCGGCCAGAAAGTAGTCGCCGTTGTCGAGAATGTGTTCGTAGTAGGCGACCGAGGAGTTGGTGGTGTAGCTGTTGGTGTTGTAGCTGAACTGCGTGTAGGTGTAGTTGGTGGTGTAGACCGTCGAGGTCACGCCCTTGGATTTGGTGGCGCTGGCGGTGACGTTGGTGCTGACCGGGTAGGTGGTGCCGGCGGGATAGGTGCTGGCGGTGGGACGGTTGGAGGAGACCGTGCCGACGTAGGTGCCCGGATAACTCAGGGACGTGGCGGCGGCGGTGTTTGTGATGATGGTGATGTTCGTGACGTTGCCCCCGCCGGGGATGGTGTAGCCGGTGGTGAAGGGGACGGTCGCATCCGGGAAGGAGACGTTGAGATCATTCTGCGAATGCCCCGTCTGGACGCCGATGTAGCCGGCGGCGATGTAGGCCGCGTCCCCCACCACGCCGTGGGAGCCGGTGGTGATGGTGCCGGTGGGGCCGGTCCCGGCAGTGCCGTAAATGGTGCCGTTGGCCCCGACATCGACGTTGCCTTCCACTGAGCCGATGGACCCGTTGTCGTGCCGCCGGATCGGATCGTAAAGCCCGTTGTTGCTGTAGGCCGGATTCTGCGAATCGAAGCTGTCGGAGAGGATGCTGCCGTTCCAGTTGACGTTGCCGCGTGCGACAAGACCGCGCGCGAAGAGCGCCCCGCCGACCGTGTTCAGCTGGATGGTGCGCGAGATCATGTCGGTGGCGGAGAGCGGCCTGGGCAGGTTGCCCTGCACGGTGATCGTGGGCGTGGTGCCGCCCTGGATGGCCGCGATGTAGTTGCCACCGTTGAGGCTCCGGGACTTGTAGTAAACCGTGCCGGCAAGCGCGATGCCGTTGCTCATGGTCAGGCCGGTGGTGGACGTGGTCCAGCCCTGGGTCGCCAGGTTGGTGCTGTTGAGATAGACGTGCGTGAGCGCCTCCTCGACGCCGGCCTCCGCGAGGGGGATGCAGGAGTTCCACACGCCGGAGCGGATGACGGCCCGGTGCGCCGCGCTGCTGAGGTCCATGAAGGCCGCGAGGGTGATGCCGATGATCATGGCGACCATCAACGTGACCACGAGCACGCTGCCGGCGCGGCGGGAAGGACTGGATCCAGAGGGGAGTTTCATAGGCCGGTCAGTCCTGTTTGCGCATCACGATCTTCGCGGTCTGGAGGCTCTCGGTGTTGACCGCCTGGCCGAGGATGGTGCGGGAGCAGGTCCAGTTGAGCTTGATGAGCTTGGCCCCGGCGGCGTTGGTCACGACGAACTGGTCCCAGGAGTTGGAGACGTTGTTGCGCCCATAGACCGTGAAGGCGAGGGAGTCGCACTCCTGCAACAGAATTTCGCGGTTCAGGCCCTGCCGGCGCACGAGCGTGCGGCTGTCGGGATAGTAGGTGTAGGTGATGTTGCTGCGGCCCCGCGAGGAATTGAACTGGAGTTCAGTCGTGGTGAAGGAGATCAGGTCGGTGGACTGCCGGATGTCCTGCGAGAGCTTGTCCACCGCCGTCCGGCTGTAGCGGTCGAGGTCGGCGTAATTGGTCAGCGCCGCCAGGCTGCGCGCGTTGTAAACCATCAGCGAGCCGGTTGCGGCAAGGATCATCGCCCCGATGGCGGAGGCGACCAGCACCTCCACCAGGGTCATCGCCAGTCGCGCCCGGCTAGTAGATGTAGTTTTGAATACCATACTGTGCCGTGTAGGTGGACATGGTCTGTGAACGGGCCACGCCGTTGGTCCAGCGCAGCGTGATGGTCACGAGCTTCACGCTGTTGGAATAGTTCTGCGAGAAGCCTGAATTGGTGATCCCCACGCTGCCATAGTAGGTGAAGCCGCCCCCCGTCGCGCCCGTGGACACGGTGCTGGCGCTGTAGTTGGTGGTGGTGGGAAAGAACGACTCCGTGAACGTCGAGGGAATGTAGGAGGTGGAGGTGCCGAAGGTGGAGACCTGGCTCCAGCTGTAGAGCCGCAGCGTCTCCATCTTGTCAATCATCACCTGGGTCGCCCGCAGGTTCTCCCGCGCCGAATTCAAGGCCCCGAACCCCGCCGAGATGCCCCCGTAGAGCGAGACAAAGAGCACGCCCACCACACACGCGGCCACCAGCGCCTCGACGATGCTGAAAGCGCGCGTGCCGCAGCCCTGTGGCGGCGGGGTGAGGGGTTGCAAGTTCATGGCCTGGGCGGCAGTCCGCTTGTGCGCAGCGAGCTGCGTTCTAAAACACAGTCAGCATGTGCGCTGCCACCCTCAAGCAGGCAGATGGACCGGGCCTAATGGCTCTACCCATGTTTCCCCATGTGCCGTGTCCCAGATGGTGAACTGCGCCGGCGGCAGGCCGCGTGAGGTGTGACCAAGGTTTCATCCCGAATTCCGAAGTTCAGCCGCGAAGGAGCGCAAAGCACACAGAGGAGCCGGGCCGGGGATGGATGGGAGCGGGAAAACATCCACCCGGTCCGTTTTCAGAAGCCTGTCTTTGTGCTCCATGCGCCCTTTCGTGGCCATTCCATTTCGGAGTTCGGGTTCAGTCCTGACAAAAAAAGCGGGGCCGGTTTGCGCCGGCCCCGCCTGGGGATTTGTTCGGTCAGGAATCAGCCTGGACTTACATGTCCATTCCGCCCGGGCCGTGGTGATCACCACCGCCGGGTGCCGGCTTGTCCTTCTCCGGCAGGTCGGTGATGAGGCACTCGGTGGTCAGGAGCAGGCCCGCGATGGAGCTGCTGTTCTGGAGCGCGGCGCGCGTGACCTTCTTCGGGTCCACGACGCCGGCCTTCACGAGGTCTTCATACTCGCCGGTGGCGGCGTTGAAGCCTTCGTTGCCCTTGCGCTTCTTGATCTCCTGCACGACGACGGAGCCTTCGTAGCCGCCGTTGTTGGCGAGCCACTTGGCCGGCCATTCGACGGCGCGCTTGACGATCTCGACGCCGAGCTGTTCGTCCGTGTTGGCACCCTTGACGGCGTCAATCGCGGTGAGGCAGCGGAGCAGGGCCACGCCACCGCCGGGGACGATGCCTTCTTCAACGGCTGCGCGGGTCGCGTGCAGCGCGTCTTCGACGCGGGCCTTCTTTTCCTTCATCTCGGTCTCGGTGGCCGGACCGACGTTGATGACGGCGACGCCGCCGGCGAGCTTGGCGAGGCGCTCCTGGAGCTTTTCGCGGTCGTAGTCGCTGGTGGTCTCCTCGATCTGGCGGCGGATCTGGTTGACGCGGCCCTGGATCTCGGAGGACTTGCCGCCGCCTTCGACGATGGTGGTGTTCTCCTTGTCCACGACGATGCTCTTGGCACGGCCGAGGTCGGTGAGTTCGAGGCTCTCGAGCTTGAGGCCGAGGTCTTCGCTGATGAACTTGCCGCCGGTGAGGATGGCAATGTCTTCGCACATGGCCTTGCGGCGGTCACCGAAGCCGGGGGCCTTGACGGCCACGACGTTCAGGATGCCACGGAGCTTGTTGACGACGAGGGTGGCGAGGGCTTCGCCTTCGACTTCCTCGGCGATGA
>JBAYGL010000011.1:0-27165 GCA_041666725.1 Limisphaerales bacterium | reverse complement strand
GCACCAACAGCGACTATCGCGGGCTGCTGCCGCCCTACATCGTGCTGACCCGGCCGCAGGGACGCTTCGACGAGAGCGGCTTCCTGGGATCCCGTTACAAGCCGTTCGCGACGGGCGGCGACCCTGCGGCGCAGCCGTTTGCGGTCGAAGGCATCACGGCGCCCGGCTTCTCGGAGAAACGCCAGCAGGGCCGGCGCAGCTACCTCCACGAACTCAATACGCTGAAGCAGGCCGCAGCCAATGACCCGCAGATGCTCGCGGTCGACCAGGCGGAGAAACAAGCCTACGACCTCATCCTCGGCGACGCGGGCAAGGTCTTCGACCTCTCGCAGGAGAAGGCCGAGCTGCGCGAACGCTACGGACGCTCCACGTTCGGGCAGTCGTGCCTTGTTGCCCGCAAACTCGTGGAGCGCGGCGTCCCTTACGTCACGATCAACTACGAGGGCTGGGACACGCACAAACAGAACTTCCAGACCATGCGCCGCAAGCTGCCGGAGATGGACCGGGGCGTTGCGACGTTGTTGCAGGACCTGGCGGATCGAGGGCTGCTCGACAGCACGATCATCTGGTGGTGCGGTGAGTTTGGCCGCACTCCGAAGGTTCTATGGGAAGCTCCCTGGAACGGCGGCCGGGGTCACTGGGGACACGTGTTTTCGGCGATGGTCGCCGGCGGCGGCTTCAAGGGAGGCCATGTGGTCGGCGCATCGGACGCGAAGGGCGAAGAGGTGAAGGACCGGGCCGTTTACCCGGCGGATCTCATAGGCAGCATGTATGAGCTGCTCGGCATTGACGGCAACGCGCGTCTGCCGCATCCGACCGGTCAGCCGGCCACCGTGGTGCCCGGCGCCTCGGATGGCGCGAAGCGCGGCGGACGCCTGGCTGAAATCATGTAGCAAGGGAACCCCTATGAGCCCGTATCGATGGCATGTGGTTCTTGCGCTGGCCACGCTGCTGGCCGTGCCGGCGGCGCGCGCGCAGCAGTTCACGCCGCACATTGGCTACGTCTATCCCGCCGGCGGCCGGCAGGGCAGTTCGTTTGAGCTGATCATCGGAGGCCAGAACCTCGACGGCGTGACCAATGTGTTTGTGACCGGCTCCGGCATCAGCGCGAGCGTAGTCGGTTACGTGAAGCCGATCACAACGCAGCAGTTCAACCGGTTGCGGGATCGGGCGAAGGAACTGATCAAAAAAAAGACGGCCAGCTCCAGGCCGGTGCGCGATCGCGGCGGGAAACGTGACGACAAGTCCTCCGGCAAGACGGCTTGGACTTCCGAGGACGAGAAGGAACTGGATGACATCCGCAAGAAGGTCGCCGGTTATGTGCGCAAGCCGGCGAACCCCGCCATCGCAGAAACGGTCACGGTCAAGGTTTCCGTGTCCGCCGATGCCGGGACCGGCGAGCATGAGCTGCGGCTCGGCACGGCGTCCGGCCTGACCAACCCGCTCCTGTTTTGCATCAACCAGCTTGCCGAGTTCTCCAAGAAGCCGGCGAAACTCGGTGATGATGTGAAGAGCTTCGAAGAGCTGAAGGCGAAGCGCAGCAAGCAGGACCAGGCGGCGGTGCCGCCCTACGAGGCCGGCATCACCCTGCCGGCGATCGTCAACGGCCAGATCATGGCCGGCGGCGTGGACCGCTATCGCTTTCGCGCTGCCAAGGGTCAGCGGCTCGTCGTCATCGCCAGTGCGCGCGAACTGATCCCGTATATCTCCGACGCGGTGCCCGGCTGGTTCCAGGCCACGCTGACGCTCAGCGACGCCGGAGGCCGGCAGGTGGATTACGCCGACCACTTCCGCTTCCACCCCGACCCTGTTCTTTACTACGAAATTCCCGACGAAGGCGAATACACGCTGGAGGTCCGCGACTCGATCTACCGGGGGCGCGAAGATTTCGTCTATCGCATCACCATCGGCGAGCTGCCTTTCGTGACCGGCATTTTTCCCCTCGGCGGCAAAGCAGGCGCACAAACCACCGTTGCGCTGAGAGGCTGGAATCTTCCGGTGGCCTCGCTGACTCAGGACGCCGGGAGCGAGGGCCTGCAGCAAATCACCGTGCGCAAGGGTGGTCAGCTCTCCAACCCGGTGCCGTTCGCGGTGGACACGCTGCCGGAATGTCTGGAACAGGAACCGAACAACTCGCAGGAAACCGCACACCGCATCACCCTGCCGGTCATCGTCAACGGCCGGATCGGTCAGCCTGGTGACCGCGACGTGTTCAGCTTCGCCGGCAACGCGGGCGAGAAGATCGTGGCAGAAGTTTATGCGCGTCGGCTGGACTCTCCGCTGGATTCGGTGCTGAAACTCACCGACGCCGGCGGCAAACAGATCGCTCTGAACGACGACCACGACGACAAGGGCTCCGGCCTGAACACACACCACGCCGATTCCTATCTGCGCGTGAAACTGCCCGAGACAGGAACCTACTTCCTGCACGTTGGCGACACTCAGCACAAGGGCGGTGAGGAGTTCGCCTACCGGCTTCGCGTCAGCGCCCCGCAGCCTGATTTTGCACTGCGGATCACGCCGGCCAGCATCAGCGCCCGCCCCGGGGCGAACATCCCGGTCACCGTGTATGCGCTGCGCAAGGACGGCTTCGCCGGCGAGATCGCCCTGACGTTCAAGGACGCACCGCCGGGCTGCACCTTGAGCGGAGCGCAGGTGCCGGAAAAGCAGGACCAGGTCCGCTTCACATTGACGGCTCCACAGACCTTCACCGGAGTTCCGGTGACGCTGCAATTCGAAGGGCGCGCAACGATCCAGGGCCGCGAGGTCCGCCGCCCCGCCGTGCCCGCCGAGGACATGATGCAGGCGTTTGCCTACCGCCATCTCGTCCCGGCCAAGGAATTGAAATTGGCGGTGGTTGATCCGGGACGTTTCGGTTCCAGGCCCGCGCCCAAAATCCTGAGCAAATCGCCGGTAAAAATTCCTTCCGGAGGGACGGCACGCATCCAGGTTGGCATGCCGCTTAACACCTACTTGGGAAGGATTGAGCTTAATTTGAACGACCCGCCCGCCGGAATCTCCATCGAGAAAGTATCCTCCCTCGGCGAGGGCTCCGAGATCGTGTTGCATACCGATGCCGACAAGGTCAAACCGGGGCTGAAGGGCAACCTGATCGTCAACGTCGCCCTTGCAGGGAAGCAGGGCACTTCATCGAAAACCAAGCCGCAGGCGGGCCTCCGGCTCAACGTGGGAACATTGCCGGCCATCCCGTTTGAAGTAGTCGAGTAACGACGAGTCAACGACGGTTTACCAGACCGGTCAGGAACCTTCCCGTGTGCGACCTCTTGCTCCGCGCCACTTCCTCCGGCGTGCCCTCGCAAACCAAGTGACCACCCGCGTCGCCCGCCTCCGGGCCGAGGTCAATCACCCAGTCCGCCTCGGCGATGAGGTCGAGGTTGTGCTCGATGACGATGACGCTGTGTCCGGCGTCAACAAGGCGTTGGAGAACGGCCACAAGACGCTGCACGTCGCTCATGTGCAGGCCGATGGTCGGCTCCTCCAAAATGAAGAGTTTGGAGTTTCGGGTTTGGAGTCGCGGGTCCGGCAGAGTGTCGGTGGACGAATCCTTCAACCCGCCGAGCAGGTGCGTCACCAGTTTCACCCGCTGCGCCTCGCCCCCGCTCAACGTCGGGCTGGTCTGGCCGAGCTTGAGGTAGTCGAGACCCGTGTCGCGCAACGCCTCCAGCGGGCGGCGTATGCGCTTTTGCGCCGCGAAAAACTCCAGCGCCTCGGCCACGCTGAGATCGAGGACTTGCGCGATGTTCTTCCCGTTGAAGAGCACGTCGAGCGTCTCGGGATTGAAGCGCAGGCCGTTGCAGACTTCGCAGGGCACGTAGGCGGGCGGGAGGAAGTTCATCTCCAGCTTCACCTCGCCCGCGCCGTCGCAGCCGGGACAACGGCCCGAGGGACTGTTGAAGCTGAAGCGGCCCGGGCCGTAGCCGCGCATCCGCGCCTCCGGCACCTGCGCGAACAGCGCGCGGATGTCGTCGAAGAACCCGACGTAAGTCGCGGGCGTGCTGCGCGGCGTGCGGCCGATGGGCGACTGGTCCACTTCGTAAACGGCGGCGAGGGACTCATGGCCTGTCAGAGAAAGAGGGGATGGCGTCTGGCGTCTGGCGTCTGGGGTGGTGCTCCGTGACTTCTTGGCGAGTGCGGCTTGAACAGCGGGCAGGAGGCACTCGCGGATGAGCGTGCTCTTGCCGCTGCCGCTCACGCCGCTGACGACGACAAAGCGATTTAACGGGAAGCGGACGGTGAGGTCTTTGAGATTGTGCGTGGCGGCGTTGGCGAGGGTCAGCCAGCCAGCAGGAGACGACGTGAGGAGTCTCTGACTTTTCGGCTTCTGGGGTTTGGCGGACGCTCTGCCGGGAAGTTTGAGACTCCTCACGTCGTCTCCTACGAGGACGGACCGCCGCTCGCCCCGGCTCGGATACTTCTTCCCCTCCTGCGCGCGGAGCTGCTGGCCGGTGATGCTTTCCTTGTGCCTCATCAGTTCTTTCAACGTGCCGCTGGCGATGACTTCGCCGCCCTTCACGCCCGCACCCGGACCAAGATCAATCACCCAGTCGGCGTGGCGCATCGTGTCCTCGTCGTGCTCAACGACGAGGAGCGAGTTGCCGCGTGCCTGGAGTTTCTTGAGCGCGCCGAGCAGCAGCGCGTTGTCGCGCGCGTGCAGGCCGATGGTCGGTTCGTCCAGCACGTAGAGCACGCCGCTCAAGTTCGAGCCGAGCTGGGCTGCGAGTCGCATCCGTTGTGCCTCGCCGCCGGAAAGCGTCGGCGCGGCGCGCCCAAGCTGAAGATAGCCGAGGCCGACTTCGCTCAGGAATTTCAGCCGCTCGCGAATCTCGGGGAGAATGTCCCGGGCGATTTCGGCATCGCGTCCGGCAGGCTTCAGCGCGGTGAAGTAGGCGAGCGCTGCGTCCACGTTGGCGGTGGAGAAGAAGTCCACCGTCACCCCGCAGGAGACGACGTGAGGAGGCTCTGACTTTTTCTTCCGAGGGCTGGCGTATGACTTTGAAGTGAGACTCCTCGCGTCGTCTCCTACACAAAGGCGCACCGCCCTCGCGATTGGGTTCAATCGCGCGCCGTGGCACTCGGGACAAACCTCCCGCTCCTGCGCCCAGCTCCACCAGCTTTCCTCGACGGAGTCCGCGTTCGCGCCACGCTCGACATCAGGGATGTAGAACAACTCGCCGAATCCGCGGCATCTGGGGCACCAGCCTTGCGCGGAGTTGTAGGAAAAGTTCTTCGGGTCGAGCGCGGCGAAGCTGACGTGGCACGTCGGGCACGCGCGCTCGGTGCTGTGGACGGTGAGCCGGCGGTGGTTGTCCAGCGCGTAGAGCGTGCCGTGGCCGAGCTTGAGGGCCTCGTCAATAAGCCGCTGCGGAGAGCGGTTTGGTGTCCCGGCTTTAGCCGGCTCGGCGATTTCAGATTGGGCCACACATCGGGAACCGCCTGAAGGCGGGACACCAAACGCCCGCTTCTCCAGCACGCCCACCACGATTTCCACGTCGTGCTCCTTGAAGCGGTCGAGGCGGAACGGCTCGTCTGTGCGGAACATCGTTCCATCGGCGCGGAGTTCCGCGTAGCCGTTCTTCGCGGCCCACGTCGCGACTTCGCTGTGGAAGCCCTTGCGGTTTTTCACCACTGGCGCGAGCAGGAGCAGGTCGCCGCGTTGCTTGAGTTCGTTCTGCAAGTTCGTCGCCAGTGCATCGCGTGACTGTCCGGTGACGGGGACGTTGCACGTGGGGCAGAACTGTGTGCCGAGCTTGGCGAAGAGCAGGCGCAGAAAGTGGTGAATCTCCGTGACCGTGGCGACGGTGGACTTGCCGCCGCCGCGCGAGTTTCGCTGCTCAATGCTGACCGTGGGCGGGATGCCGGTGATGAGGTCCACATCGGGCCGGGCCATCTGCTCCACAAACTGGCGGGCGTAGGCGTTCATCGCGTCGAGGAAGCGCCGCTGGCCCTCGGCGAAGATGAGGTCGAAGGCGAGCGTGCTTTTGCCGCTGCCGCTGACGCCGGTGACCACGACGAACTTCCCGCGCGGGATGGCGAGGGAGAAGTTCTTCAGGTTGTGATGGCGCGCGCCGTGGATGCAGATGGCATCGGGGTCAGCGGTGCTTTGTTCAGAGCCGGCGAACACGCCGACATCATGCGATGAGCGAATCGGGGAACCAAGTCGTTTGGTGGAGACGCTTCCAATAACGATCCCTCGCGTGGCGAAATTGCTTGTCGGCATGTTTTGGCGACGCGTAGTGTTTCCCCTGCAAACGGTGGGGGTGCCAGCTTCCACTGATCTGGCGCAGAGTTGCGGAGGGTTGTGTTTTTGGCTGGGTAGCTCAGTTGGTAGAGCAGTGGACTGAAAATCCGCGTGTCGCCGGTTCAATTCCGGCCCCAGCCACCACTCTCCATCAAGCACTTACGCATGCACCGTCACATGACCGTCACACGGTCGGTGGCGTTTTAGGCGGTTTTCAGCCCCTTCTGGATGTTCGGCCCCGCGGCGCAGACTATTGGGCTTGTGCGTTCGACCCGCCCGGAGCAGTTCCAGCACCCTCAAGTATGGTAACAGCTTGGGCAGGAATTTGGTCGTGGTAAGTCCACTCCACCTCAGCGACCAGACCGCCGGGTCGGTGGCACAGCAAACGTATGCGCATCCCCAAGCAGCCATACGTTTCAATACCCAAGCTTCCAAGTTGCTCTCTTTACGCGGGAGGAAAACCAGATACCAGCCTTGCTCGTGCTCTTCGTTCTGACGCTCGGTCCAGCTCACTATTGGGAATGTTATTTGCCTCTAGACAGCGCCAGCGTCTTCAAACTCACCGCATTTCGAAAAGAGAAGAAGTGTTGTTTGTTGGGTGGTGGAGCCGACAGGATTCGAACCTGCGACCTTCTCATTGCGAACGAGACGCTCTACCAACTGAGCTACGACCCCATTCCACTCACATCGAAACAGTTACAACGATTCCTCCGCAGCCGAAACATTCGTCACTTGTGCTCGTCGCGCCTTCAAGCTCGGATCCTGTCGGCGCACTCTCAAATGCAGGGGGCGAACTCCGGGCAAAACCCAGAATGTTCAGAGCACGCACTGCCATGCACTCAATGTCGCTAATTATGCTGGCGGGAGATTTCGAGGCAAGCGCAAAGAAAAGCGTTTGAAGTCCGCGGAACCAAAGATCCCGGAAGGAACTGAAGCAATGATCAAGGACACGGAACAGATGCCGCTGACGGCTGGCCGCAATCGGGAGGAAAGTCTACGTCGCGATCTCAAGATGCGGGCTGCCGTGTCCCGTCCTACTCTTCCTCCGCAGTTGCCTTCTTGTCCTTCCGGTTCCTGTCGCCGTTCCAGCGCTGATCCTCCCAGCGCGGCGGTTGCATCGTCGCGTTCCATTTGTCGAAGTGCGCCTGCAGCTCTTGCTTCTTGTCGGGAAACATCGCGGACAAATCCTTCCGCTCGCCGCGATCCTGCGCGAGGTTCACCAGCATGGGCTCCATTTTCTGCGACGCCTTCACCAGTTTCCAATCGCCCTGCCGCACGGCGTGCTGCACGCCGAAACGAAAGTAAAGTTCGCGCGGTGCAAGCTTGTCCGCCCTGCCTTCGAGCAACGGCAGCAAGTTCACGCCATCAAGCTGCCACCCGGGTTTCACCTCGACGCCGGCGGCGGCGAGCGCAGTGGGAAGGATATCAAGCTGGATTACGGGCTCGGCGGCCACGCGGCCACCGGGCACGCGGCCCTTCCATGCCGCAATCCACGACACGCGAATGCCGCCCTCCCAACAGAACCACTTGTGTCCGCGCAGGCCGCCCATTTCGGCGTTCCCGTAGGCCCCGCCGTTGTCACTGATGAGGAAGACGAGCGTGTTCTCCTCCTGTTTCAGCTCGCGCAGCTTCGCCATCACGCTGCCGACGGCCTCATCCGCCTCGGCGACCAGGCCCGCGTATTGCTGGTCGTGCTTGGAAAGGTGCCTGAACTTTTCGAGCCACTTCGCGGACGCGACGTGCGGTGTGTGGACGGCGTTGAAGGCGAGGTAGAGGAACCACGGCCTGTCCTTGTTCGCCTCGATGAATCCGATCGATTCGCGTGCATAAACCGGCGACGTGATGGGCGCGCCGACAAGCTGCGTGAGCTTCTCCGTGCCGCGATAAAATGACGGCCCCCTGCCTTCGCCGAGATTGCCGACCGTGCCGACGGCGAAATCAAATCCGCGTGCCAGCGGCATGAATTCCTGCGACGTGTCGCCCAGGTGCCACTTGCCGACGATGCTCGTCGTGTAGCCGGCGGACTTGAGCCGCTGCGCCATCGTCGTTTCGCTGAGGAGCAGCTCGCGCCCGGGCTTCGTCGGGTTTGCATCGTGCCCGGTGCGCGACTGATAGCGCCCCGTCATCAAGCCCACGCGTCCCGGCGAGCAGACGCACCCGGAGGAATAGCCCTCGGTGAACCGCACGCCTCCGGCCGCCAGCGCATCCATGTTGGGCGTCGGCGTCATTTTTCCACCGTAGCAACCGGGCTGCGCCCAGCCCATGTCGTCCACACAGAAGATCAGGACGTTTGGCTTTCTGGGTTCGGCGGCGATCGCACCGGTCCCGAGCGTGGCCAGACCGAGCAACAGCAGGAAGGCTTTGGAGAACTTCATGACTGCCGCACTCAGACCGCCGCGCGAGAGGAAAGGTTTCAGACTTTGGCGGGAGCTTCCTCGCGGCCTTCAAGATTTCAGCGCTGAGAATCCGTGCTCACGGCACGTAGGGCACCGTGCCCTTGGCGTCCACCTTGTAACCCCATTTCGAGATGTATTCGGGACCGGGCCGAAACTCATCGTGCTGTTCGGCCAGCTTCCTCTTCAGCAGGGCTTCCATTTCAGCCTGCAATTTCGCGTGCTCCGGCTTGCCGACCAGGTTCTCCAACTGAAACGGATCCTGCTGGTTGTCGTGGAGCAACCACGCGCCTTCGAGGTCGCGTGCGTAGGAGTAACGTGCCGTGCGGATTTCGCGGTATTCCTTCCCGCCGCGTTCGCGGACAAATTCTCCAAACGGCGAGGTGCAGCGGATGATCGTCGCCCCGCCCGACGGATCGGCGCCGCCGCGCAGGTAAGCGCTGAAATCGTGGCCCTCGACGCTCTTCGGAATCGCGCGGCCGCACAGGCCGAGCAGCGTGGGCATCATGTCCTCGGTGTTGATCGTGCCCTCGACGCGGCGGGGTCTGATGCCGAGCGACGCCGGCACGCGGAAGAGCATCGGCACGCGCGCGGATTCGTCCCACGGCCTCTGTTTGCGCTGCTGCGCGTGTGAACCGAGCATGTCGCCGTGATCGGCGGTGAAGACAATGATCGTGTTCCCGTCCAGCCCGCTCTCCTTCAGGGCGCGCATCAGGTCGGCGATGCAATCATCCAAGGCCGAGCAGTGAGCGTAATATCCGGCGAGCCAGCCGCGCGCCACCTTTTGCATCGCGGGCGGAACATTCGCGCGCAACTGGATTTTGTCCGGGGAATACATCGCGCGGTATTTTTCCGGCGCGGTCTCGTAGGGATTGTGCGGCGGGCCCCAGGCGAGCCAGAGCAGGAACGGCTTGCTGCCCGCCCCGGCATGGTTCCGGATGTATTGCTCCGCGTCCCGCGTCTGCGCGATCGCATCGTAGCCCTCCCATTTCAACGGCTCCGGGCCGTCCGCGAAATAGGGCGAGTTGTTGTAGCTGTGCGTGCATTCGAGAACCTTCCAGTAGTCGAAGCCCTGCCGGCGCTCGCGCGGGATGAAGTTAGAGCGGCCACGTCCGTCCACGTGCCACTTGCCGATGCAGCCGGTGTCGTAACCGTGTGCCTTGAGCTCCTTGGCGATCGTCACGGCGTTTGTGTTCAGCTGGACGTCGTTGAGGAAAATCCCGTGCGTCTGCGGCCGCTGGCCGGTGAGCAGCGACGCGCGCGTCGGAGAGCAGACGGGCATCCCTGCGACGGCCTGGGTGAAGTTGACGCATTCGCGTTCCAGGCGGTCGAGGTTCGGAGTCTTCACATTCGGGTCGCCCGCGAAGCCGAACGCCTGCGCGCGCCACTGGTCGGCGAGAATGAACAGGACGTTCGGCTTTTGAGCGGCGAACAGCGTGAGGCAGAAGCAGCTTAGGAACGTGCCGAGCAGCAGGGCGGCACCGCGCCGCGCCACAGCGTGCCGAAGGTCTGGATTCAGGGGCCTGTCATTGGTCTTCATGGATGGCATTTCGGGAAAAATCACTTCTTCGTCTCTGCAAACCTGCCCGGCTCACGCACGCCGCTGCCGGTTCGCTGGGTGAGGGCGTCGCCCAAATCTTCGCGCATCGTTTCAGCAAAGGCTTCGAGCCGTCTCACGACGTCGGGATGTCCGGCGGCGGCGTTTGTCCGCTCGCCGACGTCGTTCTGCAAATCAAAAAGCTCCGCGCTCCTGAGCTTCACCATGTCGTAATTGACCGGGATGCCGTTCGTGCCTCCGGGGCGGTCACCAAGGCCGCGGTAGGTGTGCGGCAGCTGGAGTTTCCAGCGGCCCGCGCCATCGGTCGCGGCCTGAAGCTCGTTGTTCTCGAAATAGAACGCGTAGGCGTCGTGCGGATTCTTCGCGCCACGCTCACCGACGAGGAGCGGCCAGACATCAAGGCCGTCGATCTTGTGCCGGGGCAATTCCGCCCCGACGAGTTTCGCAATCGTGGGCAGCAGGTCGATGGTCATCAGCATGTCGCCGCATGTCGTGCCGGCGGGGATTCTTTCCGGCCAGCGCATGATGCACGGCACACGCGTGCCGCCCTCCCAGCACGTGCCCTTGCCCTCGCGCAATGGCTTCGCCGAACCGGCGTGATTGCCGAACCGCAGCCACGGGCCGTTGTCCGAGGTGAAGATGACGAGGGTGTGATCATCGATGCCCTGCTTCTTCAGCGCGGCGAAAACTTCGCCGACGGACCAGTCGATCTCCATGATGACATCGCCGTAGAGACCGCGCGCGGACTTGCCACGGAACTTGTCGCTCACGTGCAGCGGCACGTGCGGCATGCTGTGCGCAAGATAAAGGAAGAAGGGCCGTTCGCGGTTCGCCGCGATGAACTTCACCGCGCGCTCGGCATACCAGGTGGTGAGCTGCTCCTGATCCTCGTGCGTGAGACCGGCCTTCACGCGCTTCTCGCCGTCGAGCAGCGGCAGCGGCGGCCACGCGTTGGTCGTCCTGGCCTCGGGATTGAACGGCCACATGTCGTTCGAGTAAGGCAGGCCGAAGTAGTCATCGAAGCCGTGACGCGTCGGCAGAAATTGCGGCCGGCTCCCGAGATGCCATTTGCCGACGATGCCGGTCGTGTAGCCCTTTTGCTTCACCAGTTCCGCGAGCGTCATCTCGCTGTCGGCGAGGCCGTGCCTTGCCGCCGGGCCCAACGCCATGTGGATGCCGACGCGATTCGGATAGCAACCCGTCAGCAGCCCCGCGCGCGATGCGGAGCAAACCGGCTGCGGCACGTGGAAGTTGGTGAACTTGCGTCCCTCCGCCGCCATGCGGTCGAGGTTCGGCGTGGCAAAACCCTGCGCACCGAAGCAGCCGACATCCGCGTAGCCCATGTCGTCGCAAAGGATGATGATGACGTTGGGCGGGCGCGCGGCGGCAAGTGCAGTCCGGCAGTTCCAGGCACCAAGGAGGGCGAGAGCGAGAACAAACTGTCGCAGCGCTTTCATGGTGCGGTGGAAGCGTAGGTCAAGTGCAGGCGGGCAGGCGAGCATTCAATCCATGTGCGCAAGCCCGCCCCGGCCCTGGTTAATCTCCCGCACCCCTTGGAAAGTGTCTTTGCCGATGGACGTGCATTTCGAGGAACTCGATGAGCCGCCCGCCCGGCAGGCAGCAATCACCCGGTCCGTCAGGGCTGGGCGTGTGAGCGGACACGGGAAAGGATCTCCAGCCTGTCCTGCGTGGCCTTGATGAGGCCGTCCAACGTGGCGGAGTCCACGATTTCCTTGTCGGTCAGCAGCACTTCTGGTTCGTGATCGAAGTCCGCCAGGATCACCGGCAGCGGCAAGTCGAGGTGAGGATAGTGCTGCCCGAACTCCGGCCGATGGAGAAGGAGCACCGGACAGCCGAGGGATTCGAGATGTTTCTTCCACGGGTGGAGCATGCCCCGCACGTTGAAGGTGATTCGACAAAGCGCGCACGGATTCGAGTCGGGCCAGAGCAGCTTGCTCGTCCAATCCTTCGCGGCGTTAAACAGGCCGGAGTCCGCGTTGTAGGCGAGGATGATTTTGCGCGGCTTCATGGGCGGCTGTGGGAAGCGGCATCAGGCTGCTTATTCCACTCGGTGCCGACTCTCCACGTCGGATGTTTGGCTACCGGGTCAACCCCAGCCAAGTCTGGAAGAGCTGTTTGACGAACGGCGTCAGGCGGGTGCGGCCGTGCAGGTCGCCGAGCTTGCGGACGGCCTCGGCCTGCGTCGGGTAGGGGTGGATGGCTGCGCCGATGGTTTTCAGGCCAAGGCCGCCTTTCATGGCGAGTGACACCTCGCCGATCAGGTCGCCGGCGTGCGCGGCCACGATGGTCGCCCCGAGGATTTCATCGGTGCCCTTGCGAACGTGGACGCGCACGAAGCCCTCGGTTTCGCCGTCGAGAATCGCGCGGTCCACCTTGCTCAAGTCCTGCGTGAAGGTGTCCACCTCGATGCCCTTGCTCTTCGCCTCCGCCTCGTAAAGGCCGACGTGCGCAATCTCCGGCGCGGTGTAGGTCGCCCACGGGATGATGAGCGAACTGGCTTTGGCGCGGCCTTTGAACAGCGCGTTCTGGATGACGATGCGCGCCATGAAATCCGCCGCGTGCGTGAACTGATACGGCGAGCAGATGTCGCCGCAGGCGAAGATGCGCGGGTTGGCGGTTTGCAACCGGTCGTTGACCTTCACGCCCTTCTGGTCGAACTCGACGCCAACGGTTTCGAGGCCGAGTCCCTCGACGTTGGGGGCGCGGCCCACGGCGACGAGCAGTTGGTCCACCAACACATCGTAGCCCTGGCCGTGCGACTCCACTTGCAGACGAACACCGTTCGGGTCTTTGGCAAGTTTTAGGTCTTTGCCGCAGCAGAGCAGCTTCACGCCATCGCGCAGCAGCGCGGCCTGCACGATGCCGGCGGCGTCACGGTCCTCGCGCGGCAGGATGCCGTGCGTTGCCTCGACGAGGAACACCTCCGCTCCGAAGCGCGCGAAGGCTTGCGCCATCTCACAGCCAATCGGGCCGGCCCCGATGATGCCGAGCCGCTTGGGCAGCTCCGTGAGCGAGAACAGGGTTTCGTTCGTGAGGTAGGGAACGTCCTTCAAGCCCGGAATCGGCGGCGCTGCTGCCCGCGCGCCGGTGGCGATGACGGCCTTGGCAAAGCGCAGAGAATGTTCGCCCACCCGCACCGTGTCCGGGCCGATAAACTTGGCGCTCCCAATGAACACATCAATACCCAGCTCGCGAAACCGCGCCGCCGAATCGTGCGGGCTGATGTCCGCGCGCAAGCGGCGCATCCGCTCCATGACGGCGGGGAAGTCCACGGAGATTTCGCCGCTCACGCGCACGCCGAACTCTCCCGCGCGCCGCACCTCTGCCGCCGCGCGTGCGGCGCGGAGGAGCGCCTTGGAGGGGACGCAGCCGACGTTGAGGCAGTCACCGCCCAGCAGGTGCTTCTCGACGAGGGCGACCTTCGCGCCGAGTCCCGCCGCGCCCGCCGCTGTCACCAAGCCCGCTGTGCCGCCGCCGATGACCACGAGGTTGTAGCGTGGCGCGGGAGTGGGATTCACCCAGTCAGGCGGGTGGACGTGGGCGTAGAGCTTGCGGTTGTGCTCGTCCCAGGGCTGGAGTGGCGTTGGGTTCTCGCTCATGCAGTTCAGACGAGGGCGGCACTGGTGCGGCGGGCCAGCGCCTGCCGGGCGATGCGCGTGATGACCACGGTGACAGCAATCGTCGCCGCCAAGCCGACGCTGTAGAGCGCCCATTCCGCCGGGGTTTTCTGCTGTCCACCGGCTCCCGCGCGCGCCAGCGAGCCGAGATACACATACATCACCGTGCCCGGCATCATGCCGATCCACGAGGCCAGCACGTAGTCGCGCAGGCTCACGCGCGTCACGCCGAACGCGTAGTTGAGCAGTGTGAACGGAAACACGGGCGAGAGGCGCGTCAGGCCGACAATTTTCCAGCCCTCCGCCGCAACCGCCTGGTCAATCGCGGCGAAGGTCGCGTTGCCGGCAATCTTCCGCGCCACCCAGCGACGCGCGAGATAACGCCCCACGAGGAATGAGGCCGTCGCGCCCAAAGTGGACGCGAGAGACACATAAGCCGAACCCCACACCACGCCGAACACCGCCCCCGCGCCCAGCGTGAGCACCGAGCCGGGGATGAACAGCACGCACGCCAGCACGTAGATCACCACGAACAGCACCGGCCCCCACGCGCCAAGTTGCTCAACGGCGGCGAGGCCATCCCGCAACAGCCCGCGCACGTCGAACACCGTGAACACGGTGGCGAGCGCGAGGACGACAACGGCGGCCACGGCCCACTTGCGCCACTGGCACGAGCCGCACACGGGCTTTCCGGCGGCGACGGACGGGGGAGTGGATTCGGGCGCGGTCATGGCGGGAGATTACTTCGCGGCCCCGTCGTTGAGCGACCAATCATAGTCGGTGAAACGGATGCTGAACTTGCCTTCCGCCAGCGCCCGGCGAGAGGCGTCGTCGAAGAACGGCGTCACGAACTTCAGCACGGAGCCGGCCGGCTGCTCGAAGTCCTCGCTGAACCACTTGAAGATTGGGGAGAGATGGACGATGCGCTTGGCGGCGTCCACCCGGTTCTTGTGCGCCTGCGCGAGAAAGCGCCGGCCCTGCTCGTTCAACTGCTCGTCCAGCCGCGCGGCGGTGTAAGCCTCGGCGCGCAAGGGCGGGCACCCCTTCGCGGCGCAGACCATCGCAAAGTGGGCGCGCGGCTCGGCGTAGCGTTTGCGGATGAGACCGTGCTCGACGTGCTCCAGCGTGGTGGTCTCGCCGAAAAGGCGGACGACCGGCTGTTTCCACGGGCCGCTGAGGAAGCCGCCGATGTCCTTGATGCTCTTCACCGGATGGTGGTCCGTGATGAGTTTGAGCGTCGCGGCGTTGTAGAGGTTGAGCAGGAAGGCGAGGCGTTCCGGCTGCGGCCAGCGGATGAAGTCCGCTTCCGACACGGCGGCCAGGGCATCCAGGTAATCATTCAGTGGCTTGATGTCACGCTTCAGCGCCGCGTAATCCACCGCCGCGTCACGCACATGAGCCTTGAGCACGCGGTCGAACGGGGCGTGCGCATGGTCGAACCCGGCGGCGGGTGAATCAACCCCGGCAAGGCACGCCAACAAGCAGCCGGCGGCCAGCAACAGCGCGCGTTTCAAATGCGTTCCTCCTCCAGATCATACACGTCGAACCAGACATACACCGGGCGGTTCTTCGGAATGAACTTCGGGATGTAATCCTCCAGGAACGCCTGCAGCTCCGGCGGCATGTCGCACGGGCGCGTGTAACGCAGCTTGTTGTTCCAGACGGCGATTTGGGTGCGGTCCTTGATCTGGGATTGCTTCTCAATCCACGCGGCCACCTCCGCATCCGTCGCCCCGGTCGCCACCAGCGCCTTGAATTCCAGCGCGGAGATGCCGGTGAACGTGAGGAACTGCTGGTCGAGCGGGCAATCGAAGTGATACTCGCCGGCGGTCCCGGCGAGCACGGCCCGGCACTTGTCGAGGGCCCGGGCGGCGATGACGAAGCCGCCCAGTGTCTCGCGCGGGCTGCGCGGGTAGTCTTTGGTCAGGTCTTTGGCGAGGAGTTTCAGGTCAGTGGTGTTCATGGTTTGTTCGACGGTTGCGATTGCCGGGCTGGAGCCTGCGGATCCGAATTGAACGGACCACCTCGCCATGACTAATGGCGCACTCTCGTTAAGCTACGCAGGCATCAACCGAGTCGCCGATGGGAAGCGGAGGCAGGCCGGATTATTCCAAGGCAATGAAGAACGCGGCGAGCCAGTCGGACTCACGCCTTGCCCTCCAGTTCGGCAATGCGCGTGCGGAGCGGGGCGATGGCTTCCTCGACCTCGGCGGCGGTGTAGCGCGGCGTGATGTATTTGGGGCAGTTCCAGTCGAACGACACGACCTCGATAAGAAACACGCGCTCGACGATGCCGCGCGTTTCCGGATCGGCGAACTGCGCGACAAGCTCCGGGTGCGCGCGGGCGTCCTCCACACGGGCGTGGCCGAGAATCTTCAGGCGCTCTCGGCGCGGGTAATCCATGAGGAACAGCGCCACACGGTCGTTGGCGGCAAGGTTGCCGGTGGTGAGCATCTGGCGGTTCCCTTTGTAGTCGGCGAAAGCGAGCTGCGTCGGGCTGACGACGCGCAGGAAACCGGGCTTGCCGCCGCGATGTTGCACGTAGGGCCAGCCGGTCTCGCTCACGGTCGCCATGTAAAAAGAGTCGCGCGTTTCGACGAAGGCGCGCTCGTCGTCGGTCAACGGGTCGCACTCGGGCTGGGGCGGGAGGTGCTGCGAACGCTCGAAGTAGTGTTGCTGGGCAACCAGCACTTTCGGCGTGAAGCAGGTTTCGAGAAAGCGTCCGGCCACGGTGGGTTGGAGGTGGAGAGTTAAGCGGAGCGCGGCTGACCCTGTGGGCACAACCGCGCTCCTGAACGGTTTAGAACACCAGCGTCTGCCAGCCTTCGGCGAGGTAGCGGCGGATGCTCGCGAGGCCGGGCGTGCCGGGCAGCGCGTGGTCCTTGATTTCGGGCAGGCCGCACGCGGCGACTTCCTTCGTCGTGCCGAAGACGGCCGAGCAGCCGCACGATGCGCCGGTGACGACCGGACGCACGGCGTTGTAGAGGCCGTTGGCCGGGTGCGTGAGTTTGGTCAGCTCGGCAGGCCAGCGCGTGCCCGCGCCGGAGAAGACGACGTTGACTTCGTCGCCCTTCTCGTGGGCTTCGGCGGCGAGCGCGAGCGCGTTGAACGCCCGACCAAGCGCTTCTTCGCCGTTCTTGGGATCGGAGGTGATGATGATGGCTAGTTTCATGTGTTTTGTTTTTGTTGTTGTCTGATGTTCGGGGAGAAAATTCGCGAGCCGGGCTTCATGCTTGTCCGCCGAAGCTCGCGTGGTCGTCGGCATCGAGGAAATCCATGATGGTATGCAGGTCGGTGCGCGCGGGATTGAGGCGCTTCACCTGCGCCGCGAACCACTCCAAGTCCTCGGCATCGCCGATGGGCATGGTTTCGAGCCAGGCGGACCAACTGCGAATCTCGTGCGCGCGTCTTTGCGGGTTCGCCTGCGCATTCACCCACTGGAGAATGTCCCAGTCGCCTGCGCCGGTTTTCACCTGCTCCAGCAGCGCGTCCTGGGCGATGCCGGTGAAAGCGAAGAAGTGCCGGTCCATCGGGTTGCCGAACTTGTAGCCGCCGGCCTCACCGACGAGCGAGGCGCGGGCTTTGTCCAGGATGCGCGGCAGCATCGCGTAACCGCCGAGGCGCACGCGCGGACTGCGCGGCGGACGTTGCGCGAGGTCCAACGCAGCAAGTTGAGGAATCGGAGTGCTCATGAATTTGTTCTGGCGTTTCGAGTTCACTCGGCAAAGCGGTCTTCGATGACCACCTCGCTGTCGGGCAGGCGCTCGCCGCGCGGCCACACCGGTTTCGCCTGCTTGCCAATGGCGAGCATGAAACTCAGGGCGTGGTCGGCGGGCAGGCGGATGAGTTCGGCCACGGCCTCGGCGTCGAAGCCGACCATGGGGCAGGAGTCGTAGCCCAGCTCGCGCGCGGCCAGCATGAGGGTCATGCCGGCGAACCCGGTGGAGCGCATGGCCTCATCGCGGACGAGCTGCGGCTTGCCCTCGTAGAACGGGGTGAGCGCTGGCACAAGGATGTCCTTCACTTCCTGCGGCGCGTGGCTCCAGTAGCGTTGCGGGTTCTTGGCGTGAGCTTCGAGGTCGGCGCAGAGAACGACGAGCAGGGAGGCGTCGGTGACCTGGGATTGATCCCACGCGACGGCGCGGATCTGCTTCCGCAACTCCGGGTCACGCACGATCACGAAGCGGTAGTTCTGCATGTTGAAGGACGAGGGCGCGAGTTTGGCGAGGGTGATGAGCCGCGCCACTTCGGCGTCGGTCATGCGATGGTTCGGGTCGTAATGTTTGACGGCGCGCCGGGTTTGGATGGCTTCGATGGTGGTCATGGTGCGAGGTCCGGTTTGGAGATTGGTTGGTTCAGAGGTCGGTGTCGGCCAGACGCGGGCCGGCGATGGGACGCGGTCCTTGGGGCCAGCGGAACTTGCGGTCCTGCTCGCGGATGGGCTGGTCATTGATGCTGGCGAAGCGGCGGGCCATGTAACCGTGCGCATCGAATTCCCAGTTCTCGTTGCCGTGGGCGCGGAACCACTGGCCGGTGGCATCGCGGAATTCATACTCGAAGCGCACGGCGATGCGGTTGCCGGTGAAGGCCCAGAGGGTTTTTTGCAGCCGGTAGTCCAGTTCGCGTGCCCACTTGCGCTTGAGGAACGCGACGACTTCGGCACGACCGCGCACGAACTCGGCGCGATTGCGCCATTCGGTGTCCTCGGTGTAGGCGAGCGCGACGCGCTCGGGATCGCGGCTGTTCCAGGCGTCCTCGGCCATCTGGACTTTCTGGCGCGCGGTTCCCTCGGTGAAGGGCGGGAGCGGTGGACGGGGATTCATGGGGAGAAGCGTTGGGTGCTTTGAGGCGAGTTCGTCGGGCCGCCCGGGTTGCTCCGGGCGGCCCGGACACTGGGTGTTACTTGCCGTGTTCCACCACGAGCTTGGGCCAGGCGGTGTCGGCTTTCTTGAGGGTGCCTTGCGGATCCTTGTTGAACATCTTCTGCACGTCGGCGCTGAAGTTCAGCACGAGGCGGTCGTTGACCACCTGCCACGTCGAGATGTCCACCGGCAGCAGCACGCCCAGGCCGGCTCCCACCGCGCAGTAACCGCCGTAAGCCGGCGCGTAACGGTCGGGATTGGCCCGGAAGGCGTCGCGGTTCTTCTTCGACGCGAAGAAGTAGTTCGCGCCCTTGTGCGTGGCGGTGATTTTGAAGTCGCCTTTCACCGGTTTCTTGTCAGTGAAAAAGGCGACCGGGTCGTAGCCGTCGAGGGCGTGCCCGACGGCGCGGTCAATGTTGAGGAGTTCCCCGCCGAAGGAGAGTGTCGCGGACAGCGCGAGCGCGGCGAGGGTGGGGGTGGTGAGGAGGCGTTTCATCATTTTGCTTTCGTTGTAGGGAGTGGCTTGTTCGTTGAGTTCGTCGTTGGTGTTTTGTCGTTCAGTGACCGCAGCCGCAACCGGCGGGGCTGCAGGTTTCCCCTGCGGTGGCCGTTTCCGCCGGCTTCACGGTGGGAAAGTCCACCACGGTGCGTGCGACATGGTTGGTGTAGTTGGCGAAGATGTTCAGCGCCACATTGGCCACGGTCTCGATGATCTCCGCGTCGCTCAGGCCGGCGGCACGGGCTGCCTGAAACTCCGTCTCGCTCAACTCGCCACGCTGGACGACGAGACTCCGGGCGAGGTTGAGGACGGCGTTGACGCGCGTGTCGGCCGACGTGGCGAGCCGCGCGTCGGAGATCTCGTTCACGGTCAGGCCGACCTTGCCGCCGATAAACGCGTGCGCGCTGCGGCAGTAATTGCAGTCGTTGATTTCCGCGACGGCGAGGGCGATCTGCTCGCGCACCTTGGCGCTGAGAACACCTCCCGCCAGCGCGCTACTGAAGTTGAGGTAGCCTTCCAGGGCGGCGGGCGAGTTGCCGAGCACGCGGAAGAGGTTTGGCACCAGGCCAAGTTTGGCCTGCACGCCGTCGAAGAGCTGCCGGGGTTTGCCGGTGGTGGCGGTGGGATCGAGGTGGGGAATGCGGTTCATGGTATGTCAGTTTTTTGTTTGTTCTTCCGGCCGCATCACGCGGCAGTGACCTCCCAAACGCTCAAACCGTGCCAGGGCGGGTGTTGCGTAATAAACCGACGATTTGCCAATGATTACAGGCTTCAATGGTTTGAACCTCGACTACGACTTGTCGTGCATTACGAATTGTCGTTGCGATGTCCGCTGAAAACTCGTAATCACCCCGCATGGCGCGCGGCCCCATGCGAATTCCGTCCGAGATCGAAGCCTGCCGACAGATGCGGAAGGCCGGCCACCCGGTCAGTGTGGTGATGGCCTACGCGATTGAGGCGACACTGATGAACTGTGACTGGCGGGCCTTGCCGGTCGCATTCCGGCATCAGCTTCAATTGGAGTTTCGCAAACTTCGCCGGGAGGAATCCGAATCGTGAACTGCGCCGACCTTCCCCAAGTGATGGTATCCATGACGGCGAACCGCGCCTTGCCGGAGGTGTTGAACGCGGTCGTCGCCGGACTGGCCGTCTGTCCGAACGTTGTGCTCGCCCGCATCTGGCTGATCCGGCCCGGCGACGTCTGCGCGACCTGTCAGCTCCGCGCCGAATGCCCTGACCAGTCCCGCTGCCTGCACCTGGTGGCCAGCGCGGGGCGCTCGCGGGACGACACGGGCAAGCGGGAGCCGCTCGACGGCAACTTCCGCCGTTTTCCGCTCGGGGTGCGCAAGATTGGGCGCGTGGCCGCGAGCGGCGAGGCCATCGTGCTGCGCGGCCTGCGCGGCGATGAGGAGTGGGTGGTGGATCCCGAGTGGATGCGGCGCGAGCAGGTGAAGACCTGCACCGCGCAGCCGCTGGTCTTCCGCGGCGAAGTGCTGGGCGTGCTGGCGCTGTTTGATCGCGGCCTCTTGAGTGACGATGACCTGCGGTGGGTGCGGCTGTTTGCCGATCATGCGGCAGTCAGCATCGCCAACGCGCGCGCCTTCGAGGAAATCGAGACCCTGAAAGCCCGCCTGGAGGTGGAGAACAATTACCTGCGCGAGGAAGTCACCGCCGTGCTGGGCGTCGGCGACATCATCGGCCACAGCCCGGGCCTGCGGAAGGTGATGCAGCAAATCCAGCTCGTCGCCGCCACCGAGGCCACGGTGCTGGTGACCGGCGAGAGCGGCACCGGCAAGGAACTGGTGGCGCGCGCGCTCCACGAGCACAGCCCGCGCAAGGACCGGGCGCTCATCAAGGTCAACTGCGGCGCGGTGCCGGAGACGCTGTTTGAGAGCGAGTTTTTCGGCCACGTCAAAGGCTCCTTCACCGGCGCGCTCCGGGACAGGCCGGGCCGCTTCGAACTCGCCGACGGCGGGACGCTCTTCCTCGACGAGATCGGCGAGGTCCCTCTCGCGATGCAGGCGAAGCTGCTGCGCGTGTTGCAGGAGCAGGAAATCGAGCGCGTCGGCGACACCCGCACGCGCAAGGTGAACGTGCGCATCATCGCCGCGACCAACCGTGACTTGAAGCAGGAGGTCGAGGCCGGGCGCTTCCGGCCGGACCTGTTCTACCGGTTGAGCGTCTTCCCGATTGAAATTCCTCCCCTGCGCGAGCGCCGCGACGACGTTCCACCCCTGGCCGCACACTTCGTGAAGCAAAGCGCCCGGCGGATGAACCGTCCGGTGCCGCGAGTCACCCAGGCGGCGATGAGCCAGCTCGCCGCTCACGACTGGCCGGGCAACGTGCGTGAGCTCCAGAACGTCGTTGAACGCGCGGTCATCCTTTCCCAGGGCGAACCCTTGCGCATCGAACTCCCTGCTTCCGCACCGGCAGAAGCGCCGCGAGGGAAAAGCGCACCAACCCAGGTCTCCGGCATCTTGACGCGCGACGATCTCAAGCGCCAGGAACGGGAAAGCATTGCCGCCGCCTTGAAGCAGACCGGCGGCAAGCTCTTCGGCGCGGATGGCGCGGCCGAATTGCTCGGCATGAGGCCCACCACCCTGGCTTCGCGCATCAAAGCCCTCGGATTAAGCCGGAAGAGGGCGCCCCGATGAATGCTTCGGGCCGAGGCGAACCTCGCATCCCACCAGCCCCCCGCTCGATTCAGAAGGGCAGCTCCCTCGCCTCGCGGTGCGGCATCCCGCCAAGCAGGGCGTGAAGGCCGCCTTACGCCTGCGCGCGTTGGCGAAATAGACGCGGCGCGCCGCCACACAAGAGCGGCGCAAGGATTCGGGTGAGCAGGTTTTGCGTTGTTGAGGGTTCATCGTTGAGTCAGGGAGGCATTCAGTCAGGCCACCGCTCCGGTGCAACTGCTGCCGTGCCCGGCGGCGCAGGCGAGGCAATGAACACCGGTCTGGATGGCCCGGCCTTCCATCATTTCCGGCGTCACGTCCCAGAGACAAAGCGGCTGGCCGTTGCGCACCTGCATCCCGAGCATCTGGTTGAAGTCGCAGTCGAACACCTCGCCGTGCCAGCCAATGCTCAGGGTGCTGCGGCACATCAGACCCGCGACGGTAGCGGGGTTGAAGGCGTTGGCGAGCAGTTCAAGATACGCGTCCCACTGGCCTGTAGCGCGCAGGTCCTCCGCGAAGCGCGCGATGGGCTGGTTCGTGATGGTGAACAGGTGCGTGAACTCGATGCCGAAGCGCGCGCGCAGCTCCCGCTTGTAGTCGGCTTCGAGTTCGGCCTGCGGCGGCGGGAGCTTCGGACCTTGCGGGTTGAAGACCAGGTTCAGCGGCAGCCAGTTTCCGTAGCCGACCGCGTTGAGCTTCTTCAAGGCGCGAATGCTCTTGGCGAACACGCCTTCGCCGCGCTGCGCGTCCACGTTGTCTTCGAGGTAGCACGGCAGCGACGCGATGACCTCCACCTCATGCGCCGCCAGAAACTCCGGCAGCCAGGCAAACGCCTCCGTCTCGATGATGGTGAGGTTGTTGCGGTCAATGACGTGGCAGCCGCACGACCGGGCCGTCTCGACCAGCATCCGAAAATGCTCGCTCAACTCCGGCGCGCCGCCGGTGATGTCCACGACCGGCGGGCGGTGCCGGCGAATCCAATCGGCGACGCGTCCGGCGGTGTCCGTGTCCATCATCTCCGTGCGCCACGGTGCCGCATCCACATGGCAGTGGCGGCAGGTTTGGTTGCACTTGCGCCCCACGTTGATTTGCAGCGTGTGCAGCGGGCCACGCCGGAGCGTGAGGCCGCGCCGCGTCAGCTCGGCGTGAAAGCGGTCCATCAGCAGCAACCTCCATTGCCCCCGTCGCAGCACTGGCTGGCGGCGGTGGTGGCGTCGTAATGCTGGCCCTTGGTCTCGCGCGGGTGGCGCAGGCGCGGGCCGGTGCAGTCGAAGGGCTGGGCTTCGGCCAGAGGCACTTCCCGCAACGGCTCCACGAAGGCGAAGTGCTGGCGATACGGCTCCTTCCGGTAGAGCTGATACGTCTTGTCGCACACGGCGTAGCGCCGACCGCGCTCCATCCGATGCCCGTCGTCGTCGAGCACTTCCTTGAACGGGCCGAGGTAAATCACCGCCTGCTGCCGGTCGAAGCAGGGGCCTTGCTTGCCCTTGAACGCCTGCACGGTGACGCTGCGGAACTCGATGCCCTCGACCGTGCGCCACGGCGCGTCGTCGCGCTTCAGAAGCTGGATGCCGTAGAAGCCGGCGTCGGCGAAGGCCTTCAGAAAGCCCTCCTCCGTGAGCGCGCCGCTGAGGCAGCCGCTCCACAACTCCGGGTTGTGCTGCAAGTGCTCCGGCACCTCCTCGTCAGCGACGATGTCGGAGATGACGGCGCGTCCGCCTTTCTTGAGCACGCGAAAGATCTCACCGAACAACTGCCGCTTGGCGCGCGGCTCGACGAGGTTCAGCACGCAGTTGGAGACGACCACGTCCACGGAGTCGGTGGCGACGAGCGGGTGCCGCACGCGCAACTCCTCCGCCAGTTCGTCGGCGGCGAGGAAGGATGCGGCGTCCGTGATGGGATGTCGTTTGAGTTCGAGGTCAAGCCGTTCGAGGTCGAGCGCGAGGTCTTGGATGCGGCCCTTGCGGAACTCGACGTTCGCGAAGCCGAGCCGCCCGGCCACGATGGGCGCGTTGCGGCGGGCGACTTCGAGCATCGCATCGGTCATGTCCACGCCGATGACTTTGCCGGTCGCGCCGACGACCTGCGCGGTGATGAAGCAGATTTTGCCCGTGCCGCTGCCGAGGTCGAGGACGGTCTCGCCGGGCCGCACCCAGCGCGACGGGTCGCCGCAGCCGTAGTCCTTCTCGATGACTTCGGGCGGAATGACCTTGAGCAGGTCGCGGTTGTATTCGACCGGGCAGCAGAGCGCGGCCTCAGGCGCGCGCGCGGCACTGGCGTAGCGCTGCTTGACGATGACCTCGGTGGAGGGGCGTGGGGCGTTGGCAGTCATGGTTTTCAAGGCGTGGCTCGCCGGCGGCGGTGGATGGTTCGCATCTGGCTCACAGGTAGCGTTTCAGCGTCTGCGGGTCCACCTGGCCGGCGAGCAGATAAGTTTGTCCGCCGCGCGACCACGCAGCGGTGTTCACGTCGCCGACCCGAGCGAACTGCGGCTGGCCGTCCCCCGGCAGTCCGGGCAGCAGGCCGGCGTCGAGGACGAACAAGTCCACGTGCCTCCCCTCCAGGCCGAGGCACATCATGGTCACGCGGCGGCCCTGCCATTCGAGGATGCGGCAGCCTTTGTAGTGCTGACCTTTCAACTGTTCGGAGAGGGCGAGTTCCGCCGGCATCTGGCGCTCACGCAGCCAGGTTTGAATCGCCGGGAAGCTGGCAGCCATCATGTTTACATGCGGACCTTGCCCGGCGAGGCGAAGCAGTTCCGACCGCTCGCTGAGGGCGAGCGACGGACCGGACCGGGGCGTGCGGGGGACGAACACGAGGCCCAGCAGAATCGCGATGCCCGCCGCTGCCGCCAGCCACACGGGCCGCCGCTGCCAGACCGGCACCACGATGACTTTGCGAGCCGCGAGCAATTGCGTCTTCAAGTCCGGCGGGACGGGGAACGTGCCGAAGCTCCGTGCCAGCCGGCTGTCCATCGCCTGTTCCTCCGCGAACCACCGCGCCAGTTCCGGGTCGCGCTTCACCATGTCCAGCGCCTCCGCGAACTGCGGGTCGCTCTGGTCCTGCCCGTCCACGCGGTAGGCGCGCAGGATGAATTTGGCAACGTCTCGGGTCATACGGTTAATTTTGGTTGGCCTGGTCGTGGTCCTGGGCTTGCGCGTCTTCACCAGACTTCTTGAGCCGGACGGACAGGCGTTTGCGCAGCAGGTCTTTCCCCCGCGAGAGCCGGGACATCACGGTGCCGATGGGGATGTCCAGCACCTCGGCGATGTCCTTGTAGGCGAGTCCCTGCAGGTAATAGAGCACCAGCGGCGCGCGGAAGTGCTCCTCGATTTGCAGCGCGGTATCCATGGCCATGATGCCGTCCACGTCGTCCGCCATGTCCGGCGTGAAGGGCGGCAGTTCCGGCTCCACGGCGGAAATCTCGAAGTGGGGGAAGCGCGTCGCGTGCCGTCGCCAGCCCAGAAAGACGCGGTAAAGCGTGGTGAAGAGCCACGTCTTGACCTTGCTGCGGTCGCGGAGCTGCCCGCCCCTGGTGAGCAGGCGGACGTAGGTCTCCTGCGTCAGCTCGGCGGCGTCGTCCGGGTTGCCGGCCAGGCTGAACGCGAAGCGATACAGCGGCTCGTGATGCACCGCCACAATCTGCTCGTAATCCAAGTCGTCCACGTTCATGCGAACCGGGTGGAGGGGAGTTTATTCCCGGCGGACTTCCGGCGCGAACTTTCCCGCGCCGTTCGGGCGCAGCCGCCGCAGGCGGAGTCCATGCAAGGTGCTGAAACACTCGCGCACCACGAAGTCAATCGCGTGGGCCAGCGGCAGCCGAATCAGCGAACGGGAAGGGCGCGCACTCCCATTTGCCGGAGCGTGCTCCGGAATGCCCAATTCCACCTCGGTGAGCAACGAGCCAACCAACCGGTCCCCCGGCAGCACGGCGATGACTTCGAGGGCGGGCTGGCCGTTGATGAGCAGCGTGGATGGGTCGGTGCGGACGTCCAGCAGGCTGCGGGCGTGGGCGACCGTCCAGCGGCCCAACTGCACGGGCGAGGGCAGCGCATCGCTGGAAGTCGCCGCCGGGTCGCTGGTGAATTGCGCGATGGCCCGAGGCCAGTCGTGAGCGAATGAGGAGTTGGCGGAGTGCATGGGTTCAGCGGAGTTTTCAGCGGAGTTCATCGAGCATGGATTCAAACGCAGTGGCCGAACGAGTGCCGGGGAAACGGCGGCGCACAGCGCGCCGGAGTTCCATCTGTCACCGGGGAGGGACATGCGTTGGGGACGGCTCGGAACTGACTCAGTAACGAGCGGCGGGTTTCGCCAGCAGCGGCTTGATGGCCTTCTCAAAGTCAGCCTTCGAGGCAAGGCCGACATGCTGGCCGGCGATTCTGCCGTCGCGGCTGATGATGAACGTCGTCGGGATGCTGCGGACCCCGCCGAAGGCCTGGGCGGTCTTCGCGTCGCCGAGCACCACAGGATAGTTGATGCCAAACTGCTTCATGAAGGGCCTGAGCACCCTAGCCCCCTCCTCGTCGAGTGAAACCCCAACCACCACCAGGCCCTGGTCGCCGTAAGTTTTTTGCAGCTCCACGAAGCCCGGGATTTCCGCTTTGCACGGCGGGCACCAGGTCGCCCAGAAATCCAGCACCACGACCTTGCCCTTGAAGTCGGCGGACGAGACGGTCTTGCCGTCCACGTCCCTGAGCGACCACGCCGGGGCGGTGGCGCCGGCGATGGGCTTTGAGTCGGAGGCCGGGGTGGAAACGGTGAACACCGCCAGCAGCATCGCTGCGGTCAGCCCGGTGAGAATTCCTGCATTGAAGGGATGAAGTTTCATACGGCGATGCGAACGACCAGCCCGTCAGCTTATTCCCCGTGTTCTAAAAAAATCCGTCTTGTCCCTGCATCGGACCCGGAGCCGCGAATCAGACTGCGGGCCCAAAGTCTCCTTGGGCCTCCGTCCGAAGCAGCGGCTGCCAGCCGCTCGGAACGACGGCGAGGTTTGAACTGGTTCGGGCCGTGCTGGGCAAGGGGAGCCGGCTCGTCATTCCGTCGGGCCGTTGGCCTGTGCTGCCCATTCCTGATTCGGAGTTCGGACTCGACTGGGTTTCTGACACCGATGGATAGACAGAAACAGGACCCCTCCTAATTTTCAGACAGGCTCTAAGCCGGGAACTTTGCAGTAGAAGGGCGAGGGGCGCGGCGTTCACGCCGCAGGAACGTCCGGCTGTCTGTGTGTTCGCGTCTCTGCCGGCGTTTGCGGAGGATTGCACCGTTTGGTTCGTCCGCGCTG
>JBAYGL010000010.1:0-27520 GCA_041666725.1 Limisphaerales bacterium | reverse complement strand
CGACGAACGCCCCAAAGCCGAGCAATGCTCGGCGCTCCGCCCCGGTTCAAGGGCTGAAATCGCGGCAGTTGGCGGGCCGTTGGTTCTCTCCCCTTGCTCCGCAAAGGGAGAGGGAGGAACGCAGTTCCCTGCGCCTGGTTTCAACCAGATTTCAGCGGTAATTGGTATCACGCGGGGATTGCGCCGGCCCGTCAGCTCCACCGGCCCCACCGTCTCAGCCGGGCCCGGTCACTGGTGGCGCTTGCCGACGCGGACCCGGGCATCCGCACCGCTGTCGCGTCTGCCGTGCAGCCGGCTTCCCGTTCATCAAAACCACCACTTCATTGACACGCCCAGCTCCCACGCGTCGCTGCCGCCGTCGGTTGTCGCGGCACTGGTCGAGTAGGCGACCTCGGTGTCGAACTCCAGGCTCTTGCGTGGCTGGAAGACGAGCCCGGCGCGTCCGCCGAACTCCGGCGAGTCGCGCTCGAACGCATAGTCGGCGCTGCCCTGCAGGTGATAGAAAAATGGCCCCCAGAGCCGGTCGCGCAGGTCGGCATAGATGCCTTCGCGGTGCAGCCAGTGCAGGACCAGGCTGTCGAGCACCTGCGCCTGCTGCGCGGCGGTCGTGCCGGGGCCGGCGGCGGGGGCGACGAGCGCGAGGTTTCCTGTCTTGCGGGAGTTCGCGTCGTAAGTGCCGCGATAGCCGAGCTTGAACTCCGGCGATTCGCGGCGGGCGAGAAATTCAACACCCCAGCTGCCCTGCAAACCGGCGGCCAGTTCCGTGCCGTTCACCATCACTTCGCGGCCCGTCAACGCGCCGTAGGTTTGAAACCGCCCGGCGATGAGATAATTCCCGGCGAGCGTGAGCCGGTGCTGGCGGCCATCCAGCGAATTGAGCAGCAGACCGTCCCGGGCGCGTTCGTTGGCGAAGCCTTCGAGCCACACCGCGCCGTTGCTCGGCAGCCGGTGCGTGAGTCGTGCGCCGCCCAGCGCACCGTCCTGATACGCCCCGGCCCACAGATCGGATGTCCAGCGGCGCGACCAGTTCGCCTGCCAGCCCAGCCAGCCCTCGGTGTCGTCGGCCCAGCGGCGCTTCAACAGCGTTGAGCTGCGCACGAGCACGTCCTCGCGCGCGGCGTCCACGTAGAGCTGGTCGCGGTCGCTGACCTGGGTGCGGCCGCCGACGCGCTCCTGCCAGAGGTCGCCGGACTTGAGCAGATACGCGGTGCCCTGCACCGACACATTGTCGCCGTGTTCGCGCTGCATCGGCTCCAACACGCGCCGCACCATGACGCGCGTCTGGTCGTCCACCTGGTTCTGGTCGAGCAGTTCCTGGTAGGCCGTCATCTGCCCGCGCCAGTTGCCGGTCTTCTCCGACGCACCGGCGAGGTCGAGCTGGTAGGGGAAAGGCCTGCCCGTGAACTTCTCCAGGCGCAGGAAGCGCAGCACGCCCGCGGCCTCGTCGTAGTTGCCGGCGAGCTGGTTGGCCGCGCCGTAGTAATAGAGCGCGTCGTTGCTGTCGGGATGGGCCTGGTAGAGCTGCGTGGCGTAGGCGAGCGCGCGGCCGGCGTCCTTCTTGTCCACGAAGAGCGAACTCATCGCCAGCAACGCCTCCTTGTTGGCGGGATCGCGCGCGAGAATGTCCTGCGCCAGCGGCTCGGCCATGTCGGCCCGGCCGGTCTTGGCGTAGAGATACATCAAATACCGCCGGTCCTCCGGCTTCACGCCGGGCTGGAACATTCGCTCCTCCGCGGGCGAGAGATTTCCCGGCAGCGGCGCGGACGGCGCAAACGGCGGAGCGTCGAGCGAGCTGCGCGGTGCCGGCCCCTGCGGGAACGACTCCGGCACCTCGGGAACGTATTCGTTGCTGCGGCGCGTCGGGCGCTGGCCGGAGAAGGGGTCCTGCTGCGGAGCGCCCGCCGGCGGTTGCGGGGCGATGGAGCGGGAGCGCTGGTTGAACTCCGGGGCCGGTTGAACCGGATGATTTTGCGCCGGCAGCGGACGCATCGTCGGGTCGTCGTAAATGCGCCGGCTGTCCGCAGCTCCGGCAGCGGGCGGATAGACACGGGCGGGAGCCGGCTCGCCGGAGCCGCGTCCGAAAAGGCGGCTGAAGAAACCGGGCCGGTCCAGCGGTTCATTCCTCGCGGGGGGCTGATAGCGGGGGGCTGGCGCAGGGTAGCCGTCGGGCACGGCCCCGGGTGCATAGCGCACTCCCTCGCTGACGACATGAGAGGTGAGAGGACGCGGAGTGCCGGAAGGCGGGACCACCGCTGTCTCGCCGGTCGCGACTGCCTGGGCACCGATGACGCGCGGGTCGGAGGCGTTTGGCCAGCTTGGCGGTGCGTAGTCTTGAGGCGGGTATTGCGGGGCGACGACTTGCGCCTGCGGCCATTGGGGCTGGAATCCCTGCGGTTGCGCCACAGGAAAGTCCTGTGCGGCGGGCGCGATGGATTCACTGCGCACCGGGCGCTGGCCGCTGAAGGGATCAAACGTCGCGGCACGCCGGTCGCCGCCCGCCGCCGTTCGGGGCGCGGCGGGGATGCTGTAGTTCACAGCCGGCTCCGCGCCGGGTGCGTAACGGACGCCGTCGCTGACGACATGGGTCTGGAGCGGACGCGCGTTGCCGGTGGGCGGGTCGTAAGCCTGCGGCGCGGCAGCGGCGGGGGACTGGTTGTAGCCGGCCGGATCGGAGAACCGCACGCCATCACGCACATACGCGGTGCCGGGCTGGGCGTAGCCGGCGGGCGGTGCGGTGGTTTCGCGGCGGTCGTAGTAACCCGGTTGCGGCTGGCTGCGGGCGGGCTCGGCGTCGCGAGAGAAGAGCCGGCCGAAGAAACCTTTCTTCTCCGGCTCCGGAGCCGCGTAGCCACGGGCTGCGGGGCGCGGGGGCGCGTCGCCTTCGTCGTTGCGCGAGTTCCGCCGCGCCGTGTCCGATGCGTTGAGCGGCTGGTCCGTGAGGAACTGGAACTGCGCATGCACCGAGGTTCCCACGGTCATGATGAGCGCGGTAAGGGCGAGGGCGGTGTTTTGATTGGATTGCCGCTGCATAAGGTTCGTCGTGAGAAGCAGGCGGATGAGACGCGGAGGTCCGGTTCGCTTTCCTGCTCGTAATCGTAATCTTGATCCCGCTCCCGGCCGCTACATCCGCGCCATCGTCCTGAGCATTTCCTGAATCGCCCGCTGATAGGCCACGCGCGCGCCCAGTTTGTCGCCGCGCGCGAGCAGGATGTCACCCAAAAATCCCCACGCACGGCCCGCGTCCTCGGGCTGCGAGGCGACGAACGCACGCTGGTGTGCGGCGGCACGCTTGAAGTCCCGCGTGGCGGCGAGCACCTGCGCGGCCAGCTCGTGCGTCGCCGGATCGGCGGTGTCGAGATAACGCTGAAGCACGGCCAGCGCGTCGCGCTGGCGGTTTGCGCGCACGAGCAGGCGCGCGTAGGCGAGCCCGTGCGAGGGGTTCGCCGGGTCCTGAAGGTGGAGCTTCTCGTAGAGCGCCATCGCCCCCTGCCAGTTGCCGGTCGCCTCATACACGCTGGCGACGCTGGCGATCAGCCCGAGCTTCTCGACGAGTTCCGGCGTCAGCTCGTTCGTGACAAACTGCTCCGCGTCGGTCAGGCGCCTGGCCTGGAGCAGCAGGCTCAGGTAGAGCTTGGTCAGCTCGTCGTCGGTGCGCAGCTCGGGATGCGCGCGCAGCACATTGGCGGCCTCGCTGAACTGGCCGTCGTCCGACAGCGCGTAGGTGAGCTGGCGGCGCAGTGTCACGTCCTGCGGAAACCTCTCCAGGCCGCGAGCGAGCGCGCCGCGCACGGCCTCCGCACGGCCTCCGACGCCAAGAAAATAGGCGAGGCGCTGAAAGTCCTTCGACGACGGCTTCGGGATCCGGCGCAGCCATTCGTCAAGGGCCTCGGCCGCGATGTCGAACTTGCCCATGCTCTCCGCGAGTGTGAGCAGGCCCTCGACAACGGTCTTGTCCGGCGCCTGCCGCACCAGCTTCTGGTAGATGGCCAGCGACTTCGCGTAATCATCGAGGCGGAAATGACACTCGGCGAGTTCCCCCAGCGTGGCCGCGTCGTCCGGCTGCTTCTGCAGAATGCGCAGCAGGATCGGCAGCGCCTTTTCGTAATGCGCGAGGTCGAGCTGGAGGCGCGCGTATTCCTTCAACAGGGAAACGCTGACGTTCGCGTCGCGCAGCAGGCTGGAGTAATGCGCTTCCGCCTGCTCGAAGTTGCCGATGTTCGCCTCCAGCCGGGCGAGGAACGGGGCGTGCTTCTTCCGGTCGAGCAGGCTGCCGGCCCCGGCCAGGGATTTCTCGAGGTCCGCGTCGCGATACAGCCCCGGCGCCAGCGCCATGAGCCGCTCGATGGCCGCCGGCTCCTTGAGCCGCAGGGCGATGAGGTAGTGGTCGAAGGCGTCGTTCGGCGCGGCGTTCCACTCGTAAAGCTGGGCGAGGCGCAGGTGGTGGGCGCTGTCGTTTGGCTCGATCGCGACGATGCGGCGCAGCGCCTCCATCGCGCTTTTCTGGTCGCCGCCCGCGAGCGACAGCTCGGCCAGCATGCGCCAGAGCTGGATGTTCTCCGGCTGGGCGACGGCGCGTTTTTGAATTTCCGGCAGCAGCTCGCGCAACCGGTTGGACTCGCGTGCAGTGGTCATCAGCAGGCTGAACAACCGCTCGCGATCCGCCGGCTCGACGATGGTCATCAGCTCGCGGATCGCCTCATACGCCGCGCCGGGCTGGCCGGTCTCGCGCAGGAGCGTGACGCGCTCCCAGGCGAGGCGGGGCGAGATGCGGACGACGGGGCGGCCGGCGCGGCGCGCAAACTCATCCACCGCGCGCAGGCCCAGCGCGGGATGCCCGGCCTGCCGCGTCAGCGCGATGAGCCGCTGGGTGGCCGGGATCGTCGGGTCGGCCTGCCAGTGTTCCGCGTAGATTTGCATCGCCAGCAGCGGCCTGGCGGCGGCCAGCGCCTTTTTCACGAGTGCTTCGTAGAGCGGCGCACGGGCCGTCAGGGGCAGTTGCGGCAGCACCGGGCGCAACAGTTGAAAGGCGGCCTCCGCGTCCTGCACCTGGCCAAGCATCGCGGAGATGGCCTCCATGAACTCCGCGTCGAAATTGAACGGCGCGGCGATCACGCACGCGCGGGCCAGCAGGTTGCGCAACGCAAGCGGGTCGTCCGGCGCGAGGAGCCGCCGCTCCAGTTCGATTTCAAGCAGCGCAAACCGCCTCGCCTGCCTGGCGCGTTCCTTCGCCGGCAGCTTGTGCAGCGTCTCCAGCGCGCGGCCCCACGCCTTGTCCGCGAGCTGGCGCTCCAGCAGCCCGCGCTCGGTCGGGATCAGCCAGAGCGCGACGATGGCGCAGATCACCGGCACCGCGATCAGCAGCCTGGGCGAGAAGACCGAGTCGGATTTTTTGCCAGGCGGGGCCGGACTGCGGAATTCCATGGCGCTCACAACCGCACCTCCACCCTTGCCTCGGCGGGCAGCTCCATTTTCAGGACGCCGCCGGCGTCGGCGTGCCGCGCGGTGGTTTGCCCGTTCACGGCCACGGTCGCGGTTGCGTTGGGGGGCAGGCCGGCCAGCGAGACCCGGCAGGCCCGGACATCCCGCACGGTGAAGGCGGCTTCGCGCGCCGCGAGTTTGCTGAACTGGATTTCAGCCGTGCTGGCTTCGAGCCGCAGATGCGCGCCGGGGCCGGTGCTCAAGGCCAGCTCGACCCGCGGGGAGCCGTCGGTGTGGATGTAAATCACGTCGCCGCTCGCGCGCCAGCCCGTGACGCCCCGGCTTGCGGCAAGGTCGGGCACGGAGACGGACCTCGGCAGGCGGAAGGTGCGCAGCACGCCGGCGCTCACGAGCGTCCAGCGCGTGTCCGACTCGCGGATCACGCGCACGCCGCGGGCATCGCGCACGAGGCGGGCGTAGCCGGCGGCGGTGAGCGAGTGAAGCTCCTGATGGGCGGCCCACTCGAAGAGGCGCGTGAGGGCGTTGAGCGAGGCCAGGTTGTCGCCGCTGTAGAAATGGAAGTAGATGTTCACCGGCTTGAGGCGGCGCGGCTGTTCCATCCTCTCAAAACCGTCCTGCGCGAGCAGGAAGCCGCCGAAGAACGGCGATTCCGTGTCGCCGCTCACCGCCCAGCGTTCGCGGTAGATGTTTTCATTCTCGTTGGCGGAGCTGATTTGAAGTTCGCCCTCCCACGGCAGCGCGCGGGCGGAGACGCGTGTGACAGAGGGACGCTTGCGGCTGATCGCCGTCTCGCCCCCGTTCATGTTTTCGATGCCCAGCTCGCGCACGAGCCGCAACCCCTCGGGCCAGGGCCTGCAGTTGCCGGACCAGAGGAAGATTTTCACGCGCTTGCCCGGCGGACACAGCTCGCGCTCGATGTAGTCCACGGAGCCGGTGATTTCGCGGCGCAGGTCCAGCGGCGCGCCGGGCCGGTCGTGCGGGGGCGTGAGCTGGAGGTTGGCGCGGGCGTATTCCTTCACGGTGCGGTCGCCCGCGTTCCAGTAGAACGGATGCGTGTAAGAGTGCGACGCGGCTTCAACCTTCGGCATCGCGAGGACCTCGCGCGCCTGCCGCGTGAGGGACTCGGCGTCGCCGGACTTCTGCCCGGCGACGATGCCGCGCACCTCCGCCTCGATGAACGACACGGTGAACGGAAAGGGATACTTCTTGATGATGCGCTCGACGATGATCTCCCCCGAGCGCCGCCCGATCTCCACGCTCGACGCGTGCCGGAAACCATCGCCGTCGATGTGCGAGAAAAATATCCGCTCGCCGTCGCGGGTGGTGGTGTCGGGCACCGGCATGTCCGGGCGGCCCAGCGCCTGTTTGAAAAAGTGGAAGGGGTCCACCAGCCACAGCTCGTCAAGATCGGGCCGGCGGAAGAGCGCGTAAGGTTCCAGCATCACGCCGCCCCACGGGGCGATGAACAGGGGATCGAACTGCCGTCCGTCGCCCGTGGCGAGCGACAGGAGCACCTCGCTCCCGGCGGGTGCCCGGATGTCGCGAAAGCCCGCCGGCGTGAGGTTGAGCGGCGCCTCGAAGTTCAACTGCTTCGCCGCGGTCAGGACGCGCAGGTTCGTGGCATTTTTCACCGCCCGCCCGGTGCCGTCGCAGCCGAATGCCTTCAGAACCCGTTCGGTGACGGCGTCATCGTTGAACGGCAGCCCGCCGAAGAAGATGACTTTGCAGCCGCGCCCCTTTTGAGCAATGAGCCAGTCGGCCATGGCGGCCTCCTTCCCCCGTGGCAGCGTGAGGAAGCGGTCGAGGATGATGGCGGCGTAACGCGAGTCGAGCGTGGCGGGCAGCTCCCGTTGATGGACGTTGAGATAGTCCACCTCGTAGCCGAGCCACTCCAGCGGCATCTGCGCGACCTGCGCGGTCCCGCTGTCAACCGGCCAGCGGACCAGCTCCTCCACGTCCGGCTCGCTGTTGCCGAAGAGCGCGAGCACGAAGCGCGGGACTTCGCCGGGCTGAAGCGGCGAGGAGCCGCCGGACTCCAGCGGCACGCGCGCGGCGGGTGCCGTGACCGCTGGCGCTGGCAAAACGGGTGGCAGCGCGGGCACGGCCCTTGGCGCGGACGCGGTGACCGGCGGCTCCCGCTGAACGGACGCCAGCGCGCCCCGTGATCTTGTCCGGGACGTGAGGAACTTCCCGTCCAGCTCGACCGTGCTGATGAACGGCGTGAAACCCACCCCGGAAATGCGCCGTGCAACCTCCTCGGCGAGCTGGGTGTCAGATGCATCCAGATAGTCCACGACGTAAACCGGCAGGCCCGCCTTGCTCACGGTGCGCAGGATGTTGAGCAGCCACTGCGTGCCGGCCGGCTCGACGGCGACGTAGCGCTTCTCCTTGAAGTCGAACTTGCGAAACAGCGACTCGGCGAGCACGCCGTCCACCGAGCTGGTGAGGCGTGCCAGGATCGGGAAGCCACGGTTGAGGATGACGGGGTGCTGCGGGAATTTTGCCTTGAGCGCCTTGACCAGCGCGATCAGCCCCTCGCGGAAGACCGTGCCGCGTTCCGGAAACTGTTTCTCCAGCTGTTCCACGCTGTCCACCGTGTCGAGGAAGAAGCCGCTGAAGCCTTTCTGGGCGGCGCGCGCGGCCAGCGTGTTCACCACGAAGTCCGCCCAGGCCGGCTGCGAGACATCCGCGAAGTCACCCAGCCAGACCTCGTTCTTGCCAAGCAGCGGGATCTGCCGCGCGACGACCTCGGCGCGGTAGGGCGCGTCCCTCGCGACTTCCACGACGCTCAGATAGGCATAGGTGCGATGCCCGAGACGCCTCAGCTCGGGGACATCCACGCGCGCATCCGGGCTGAGGATGGAGAAGTCAAACTCGCGCAGCGCGACAGCGTCGGGCGTGGCGGAGTAGTTGATGCAAAACGTCGCCGCCCGGCCCGGTGCCAGAAGGGCCAGCCAGAGGAGGAGGACTCCCCCAGCGGCAAGACTGGCGGACCGGCGCGACCACTGGCGGGACAGGCTCATTGCGTTGGCAACCGGCTGAGAAGATAGGAACCGGTCCGATTGAAGTAAAGCCGTGACCCTTGGCACGCAGTTCAATGCTCGCCAAATCATCCCATTTCCCTGATGCTCTCCTCCCGGTGAAGCTCCGGTCCCCAATGCTGCTCCTCTGCCTGCTGGCCGCGTTCCTCTGTGCCATCAGCTCCCCGGGGAGCGGCTTCGTGGGCGATCGCCTCTCCCATCTCTCAACTCTCAACTCAGTCTTCTCAACTGCTTCCACCTACACCGCTAACGACTGGCTGACCTCGAACACGTTGGACAACAACAGCAACACCCTCGCGGGCATGAACGCGCTCAACGCGCCGGTGGCCGGCTACTATGACTTCGAGAACCACCTCGTTTACCAGAGCGACCATTCCAATTTTGGCTTGGCTCCATGAGCACTAGAGTGCGAGACCTCCTTCTTACCATGCTAGCATCATGCGCGATGCTGGTTGCCTGTCTCTGCCTCTTGGGTGGCTGCGGGCGAAGCCCCGAAAGCACGCAGGTCGACACGCCTCTAAAAGAAAATAGCCGTGAAAGCGCCCTGAATGGAAGAGGGCGACTTACAGGCGACGACCCTGAGCGAGACCGGGCCGTCCGCGATGCAATGGCACGGGCGGACAAAGCTGCTGAGGAGAGGTTGCGCAACCCGCCAACAAATGAGGTTCCGTTACCTAATTACGACGCCGGTCCAGGACGTCCTCGACCGCTCGGATGCAACTTTTACGAGATGGATAATCGATACCCTGATTACCTGCTCTGCCAATATGATGTGAACGAGAAGAACTATGACGCGGCGAACGAACCGGAGCGGTTTCAGGAGGCACTGTTACAGGTTCGGTGGACCGGGCGGAACAAGTTCCCTCCGATTAAATGGGTTGCGGTCGCGATTTTTAATAGGGCCAATCATAAGGGGGCCGCTACGTTCGAGAGTTGCTTCAATGCGGGGGCGATTTTTGATGCAAGTAAAGTTTTTAATTTGGAAGGGAATCTGTCGAATCTGGTCGTTCAGGCCACAATCGACCGACACCCGTTCAAATACGACCGGCAGCAATCCACACCGGGTGGCCAACAACGCTGGCTCATTGTGGAGCGGCACGCTGGTAATCACGAGGGCACCGCTCCGCAACGGCAATAGCTGTTACCGATTTAATTGGCGTTATAGTTATTGCCGGACTGGCGCGTAGGAGACGACGTGAGGAGTCTCACTTCAAAACCGGAAGGCGCACGGAATCCAATCGGAGACTCGTCACCTCGTCTCCTACCGCAGCAGGGCAGCGCGTCCCGCCGATCGGACGCCTTGCCTCACCACCGTCCTGATCCAACACCATCCTTTTCGTCTGTTTTGCGTGTTTCGCGGGCCTCCCCGGCCAGGCATTCTGTCACTGAGCAGCCGCACTCTGCGCCAGGCTCCGACGCCACTGGTTCGCCTTGGCGCTCCGGGAGATTCGAATTCGCTTCGCGGACAGGAGGCGGCCTGATTTCATACCCGCAGATTTCCTGTCGCAATGAAGCTGATTCCTCCATCCTTCCGTTCGCCGGCCACCTGGGGCGCGCTGCTCCTCGCCACCGGTTCACTGATGGCCCAGAACAGTCTGCCCAACGCCGGGGCGTGGCTCGCCGCCGCGCCGGTCGCCCCCGAGTTCTCCGTGCCGAAGACGAAGGCCGCATGGGAGAAGCAGCGCGCCGGGGTGCGCGCGACGCTGTGGCAGTTGCTCGGCAAACTGCCGCCCCGGCCCAAGGTGCCCAAGGTCACGACGCTCGTGCGCGAGGACCGCGGCGATTACATCTTCGAGAAGTTCACGTTCGACAACGGCGCAGGCGCGACCGTGCCGGGCTATGTGTTCCTGCCGAAAGGCGCGACCGGCAAGTCGCCGGCCATCCTCTACTGCCACTGGCACGGCGGCCAATACGACATCGGCAAGGACGAGCTGCTCGGCACCAACGCCGTGCCCGTGCCGCCCGGACCGGCGCTCGCCAGGCGCGGCTACGTGGTGCTGGGCGTGGACGCGTATTGCTTCGGCGAGCGCAACGGACAGGGGCCGGGCGGACCGGCGGAGAAGGGCGGGGCGGGGGAGATGACGGCGTCGAAGTTCAACCTCTGGGTCGGGCGCTCGCTGTGGGGGATGATTCTGCGCGATGACTTGATGGCGCTGGACTACCTCGCGTCGCGCAAGGAAGTGGACGCGTCGCGCATCGGCGTCACCGGCATCAGCATGGGCGCGACGCGCACCTGGTGGCTCATGGCGCTGGACGAGCGGTTGCGCGCGGGCGTGGCTGTAGCCTGCATGACGCGCTACACGGACCTCATCCGCATCGAGGGCCTGAAATACCACGGCATCTACTACTTCGTGCCGGGGATGCTGAACCACTTCGACAGCGAGGCCGTGATGGCGCTCGCCGCCCCGCGCCCGATGCTCTTCATGACCGGCGACAAGGACTACGGCTCGCCCATCGAAGGCATCCGCAAGCTGGAGGCGAAGCTGCGTCCGGCCTACGGCCTCTATCGCGCAGAGGCCCGCTTCGAGAACGTCGTCTATCCCGGCCTCGGGCACGTGTATCTGCCGGAGATGTGGGACAAGATGGTCGGCTGGATGGACTGGCACGTGCGGGCCGAGTAGTCGCGGGCTTTGGCCTGCGAATGACTTCGATTCGCAACCTGAAGGTTGCGACTGCGAACGAAGGTGAAGCTCACGATCGCTGTGCGCTGCGCGCTCTTGAATGTCTTTCGGCTCGTGCCAGACGGTTCGTGCGGCGCTCAGTTGACGAACGTCAGCTCGTTGGTTTCCAACAGCACCTGCGCAAGCTTCTCCCACGGGTAGAGCCGGCGCGCGCTGACGGGCGCGGCGAAGTCACGCTGGGCGCTCCACTCCTTGCCCGTGAACGCGGGCGGATTCTGCGCGGCGTCGAGCTGCTTGATGACGGGCGTCCAGGTGAACGTGTCGTTCACGCCGCCCGCCCGGCAGTCCACGACGAAGTCAATCGTCTCGCCAACGCCGACCTTCAGGCGCGGCACGGTGAACTCGACCTCGTTGCGCGTCGCGACTCCGCGGGCGAGCGATCCCGCGCCGCTGAAAATAATCTGGCCCTGCACGCCGTCGCCGGTGCTGCCGGTGTGGGTGAGCGTGCCCTCGATGCTCACCGTCATGTCGTCCATCGCGGTCCAGCGCCGGATGACGGCCTGCGTCATCATGTTTCCCGGATGGCCGCCGGTGGCGGTGAGATGAAGGTTGCCCCAGCGCGGTTCGGGGATGCGCGGCGCAGCCTGGTAGAAGCGCGTCTTGGGATTGTAAAGCAGCGGCCAGAAGGTTCCGACCCGGCCCGTCTGCCGGTCCACGCTGCCAACGCCGTATTCCCACGGTGGCTGGCCGGGGAGCGGGCCCCTGGGCGCGGACATTTCGCTGAAGAGGTAGTTCAGCGCGAGCTTGAGTTCGGTGTCCGTGGGCAGGCGCGAGTAAATGAGGCGGTAAAGCATCTTCACGCGCTCAGGATCGTTGGGCAGGGATTTCAAGTCGCCGCGCTGGACGGCGTTCCGGGCCTGCTCGATCACGAGCGGGCTGTTCATCATGAAGAGCGCCTGCTGCGGGACGACGGTGCTGTTTCGCTGGCCGGTGCTGAGGTCCGGGTTCGCAAAATCGAAGGCGCCGAGCATGTTCGGCAGGTTTGCGCGGTCCACCAGGCCATACACGCTGCGGCGCTCGGAATAGGGCTCCCGGTCCAGCCGTTCGCCCGGCCCGCCCATCGTGAAGTCCAGCTTGCCGCCGATGTGCAGGATCGTGTCGCGCAGCGCCTCGAACTCCAGCCGGCGGCGGTTCTGCTGCCAGAGCCAGCGGTTCTCCGAGTCCATCTGAGCGAAACGCGGCACGTTCTCGCTGCTCTGCTGCCATGTGTGCGACATCAGGATGAGTTTCTGGAGACGCTTCACGGACCAGCCGTTCTCCATGAACGTCCACGCGAGGTAGTCGAGCAGCTCCGGGTGCGTGGGAGGCTCGGCGCGGAGGCCGAAGTCGTTGGGCGTCCGCACGAGGCCCTCGCCGAACTGATGAAGCCAGACGCGGTTGACCATGACCCTCGCCGTGAGCGGGTTGTCCGGCGACGCGATGTGACCGGCCAGTTCCAGCCGCCCGCTGCCGTCGCGGAAGGGCCGGCGGTTTTCGCCCGAGAGAATTTCCAGGAACTGCCGGGGCACGGTCGGGCCCCGGCTGCCACGGTTGCCCTTGATGAAAACATAGCTGTCGCGGGGCTGCGGCGAATCAAGGAGCACCACCGCGCGCGGCGGCACACCGGGGTGCGACGTCCGGACGGTGTCCACGGCCCGGGCCAGCTCCTGCTGTTTCGCGCGGGCACCACCCTGGTTGAGCAGCCGCTGGAACGCGGCCGTGAGCTTCTCGCTGGCGAAGAGAAAGGCGGGCGACGCAGGATCGTGGATGACGCGGCGGATTTCCTCCTGCGCGGCGTCCGGAAGGCCGGCGGGTGCGGGCGGCAGATTCGTCGAGCTGGAACGCTTCCGGGCCTCGTGCGCGCCGACGACCTGGCCCCAGCGTGCGTTGGCGTCCACGAACAGCCGCGCGAAATTCGTGGCCGCAACGGCGATGGAGCCGGGCGGAAAACCCATCGCACGGGCGACGACGGGGTTCACGGGCCTGTCCGGGTCACCTGCGGTGCGCAGGCGGAGGGCGACGGGCGTGGCGGCCTTGAGAAAGTTGGTGGCTGGCAGCGCGGCAAACTCGTTCCAGGCCGAGAGCACGGGATGATGCCCGGTCTTCGCGCCGTCGAGCGCGGCCTTCCAGCCGGAGGCAACCACCGGGAGCAGGTTGCGCCGCTGCATGAACTGGTCGAGCGGCAGGGTGTTGGTCGGGCTGCTGAAATAATACAGCGCCTTGAGGTAGTCGCTGATGCCGACGATCAGCCCGGCGCTGGCGCGGAGGCGCAGGCCGTCCTCGAATTTCTTCAGCGCACCCTCCGCCTCGGCGAGCGCCCTTTGAAATTCCCGGAACGCCGCATAGTCCGTGTTGCCCGGCAGCTCAACCCCTTCGCGCGGCTCCGTGCTGCTGGCGAAGACGCCGTGCAGCGCGTAGTAATCCTTCGTCGGAATGGGATCAAACTTGTGGTCGTGGCAGCGCGCACACGACACGCTCAGGGCGAGAAATCCCTTCGTCACCACGTCGATGCGGTCATCAATCAGGTCGTCGGGATTGTTGTTCAGGCGCGGGCCGAGCGTGATGAAGCCGAGGGCGGCGAGGTCGGCCTGGCTCGGTTCAAAGTTCAAAGTTCCAGGTTCAAGGTTGCTCCGACCGGAAGCGTTCGGTGTGTTGCCGACGACTTTGAACTTTGAACCTTGAACCTTGAACTCCTCCAACACCCGGTCGGCGGCTATCTGGAGTTTTGCGAACAGGTCGAAGGGCAGGTCTTCGTTGAAGGCTTTGATGACCCAGTCACGATAAGGATACGAATGGAGGTAACGCGTCACGCCGCGGTTGTTGTCGCGGCGGCCGGTCGTGTCGCCGTAGCGCGCGACGTCGAGCCAGTGCCGGCCCCAGCGCTCGCCGTAGCGGGGGGAGGCGAGGAGGCGGTCAACCACTTTTTCAAACGCATTCTCCGAGTTGTCCGCGAGAAAGTCGTCCACCTCGTGCAGCGTCGGCGGCAGGCCGGTCAGGTTGAACGTCGCGCGGCGGATCAGCGTGACCTTGTCCGCGGGCGGCGAGGGGGCGAGCCGCCTCGCCTCCAGGGCGGCGAAGATGTAGTGGTCCACGGCATTGCGGGCGAGCGGCGCCCAGTCCTTGCGAAACTCCGGAATGAGGGGCTTGAAGAGGGGCTGAAAGCTCCAGTGTTGCTTCGGGTCGGTGGGGGCCGCGCCGTATTTGTTCGGCGCGTCGGCGCGCGGGTCGGGCGCGCCCATGCGGACCCAGGCTTCGAGGTCGGCGATTTTGGAGGACGAAAGCTTTTTGTCGTCCGGCGGCATCTGGAGGTTGCGGTCGCGATAGCGGACGGCGCGGATGAGGAGGCTGGAATCCGGATTGCCGGGGACGACGGCGGGACCGGAGTCGCCGCCCTTGAGCAGGCCGTCGCGCGTGTCGAGACGGAGGCCGCCCTTGACGCGCCCGGCCTCGGCGGAATGGCACTTGTAACAGTCCTTCACCAGCACGGGCCGGATTTTCTTCTCGAAGAACTCCGTCTGCTGCGGGGTGAGCGGCGGCGCGGACGCGGCGGAAAGGCCCGGCTGCCAGCCCAGCAGGGCGGCCAGCATCAGTCCGAACCTTCGGGGATGACGGCTGGCGGTGGCGGGATTCATGGGCGCGGCGGACACGCTGGTTGCAAATGGCTGTGGCGGGAAAGACCATGCTCATGCCGCCCCGAAAACGCAATGGGCGGAGCGTGCCCGGCACCGCACCGGCGGGGTGCCGTGCCCAAACTGTCGCGGGGCGGGCTTGACGGGTGGGTGGAGCCTACGTAGGGTGCCCGCTCTTTGCCCCGCCAGCGGGCGCTCGTGCCGGGCTGCAAGGCAAAGTTTTGAACCCGAAAATTGTCGTGAACGTAACCGTCGAAAATCTCGGCCCGTGCAAGAAGCTCCTCCGCGTCGAACTGGACATCGCCGCCGTGGATGCCGCCTTTGACTCCGTCACCAAGGAATTCCAGCGCCACGCCCAGCTCCCCGGCTTCCGCGCCGGCAAGGCTCCGCGTGACCTTGTCCTCAAGAGCTTCGGCTCGCGCATCGACGAGGAGGTCAAGAAGAAGCTGATCCCCGATTCCTACCAGAAGGCTCTTGAGCAGGAGAAGATCCGCGCCGCCGTCTATCCCGACATCGAGGAAATCCAGTTCGGGCGCGGCCAGACGCTCCAGTTCGCCGCCACCGTCGAGACGCAACCTGAGTTCGAGCTGCCCGAATACAAGGGCCTGCCCGTGAAACGCGAGGCGGTCGTCATCACCGATGCCGACGTGGACAAGGCGCTCAATGTCCTGCGCGAGCAGCGCACCGATTACAAGGACGTGGCCCGTCCCCTCGCCCCCGGCGACATCGCCGTGGTGAACTACACCGGCACCTGCGAAGGCAAGCCCATCACCGACACCGCCCCGACCGCGCGCGGCCTGACGGAGCAGAAGGCGTTCTGGATTCGCTGCGAGGCGGGCCAGTTCATCCCCGGCTTCACCGAGCAGCTCCACGGCATGAACGCCGGCGAGAAGCGCACCGTGAACGTGGACTTCCCCCAGGACTTCGTCGCCGCGCAGCTCGTCGGCAAGAAGGGCGTGTATGAAGTCGAACTCGCGCAGGTGAAGGAGCGCCTTCTTCCCGAGGTGAACGACGAGTTCGCCAAGGGCTTCGGCGCCGAGAGCCTTGAGAAACTTCGCGCCGGCATCCACGCCGACCTCAGCGCGGACCGCAATACAAAGGCGGGCCGTGCCGTCCGCGACCAGATCATCCAGGCGCTGCTGGGCAAGGTGAGCTTCGACCTCCCGGAGTCCATCGTGCTTCAGGAAACGCGCAGCGTCGTCTATAACGTCGTCCAGGAAAACCAGCAGCGTGGCATCCCGAAGGAAGCCATCGAGCAGCAGAAGGACGTCATCTTCGCCAACGCCAACGCCAGCGCCAAGGACCGCGTGAAGGCCATGTTCCTCCTCAACCGCATCGCCGAAAAAGAAGGCGTGAAGGTCGAGCAGCAGGAGATACTCGAACGCGTGCAGGCGATGGCGCAGCAATACCAGATGCCCATCCAGAAGCTCATCAAGCAGCTCGAGGAGCGCAACGGCTTCGGCGAGATCCACGAGCAAATCCTCGTCGGCAAGGTGCTGGACTTCCTCCAGCTCCAGGCCAGCGTCGAGGAAGTCCCGGCCAGCGCCCCGGCGGCCTGAGCCACGGAAGCAACACAACTTGAAACGCAAGGCGGCGGTCACCTGACCGCCGCTTTTGCTTTCGTAGGAGACGACGTGATACCAATTCCCAGTGCAAGCCGGTGGAATGCGAACCGCCCGCCGCGTGCCTTCTCCCTTCCTCGGAGGAGGGGAGAAGGTGGCCGCAGGCCGGATGAGGGGTGTGGCCACCAACGCCGGCGCATTCAACCCCTCACCCCAGCCCTCATCCGATGAAGGGAGAGGGAGGCAAGGCGCATCGTGGACCGCCACTGATTCCACCGGTTTCCATTCCGAAATGGTATGAGAAATCTCCAATCGAACTCGGAACGTGGAACACGGAGCGCAGAACAAAGTCAGAGACTCCCCACGTCGTCTCCTACGGGAAGAACTATTCCTGCAACGACGCCAGCACCTCCGGGTCGCGCACGTCCACCCAGCGGCCCGCTATTTTCAGGCCGGCCATCTGGTGTCCCGCCGCGAGCATCGCCGTGAGCGCGTCGGTCAGCTCGTATTCGCCGCGCGGCGACTTCTGTAGCTTCGCGGTGAACTCGAAAAGCACCGGATCGAAGAGGTAGATGCCGGCGTTATACCAGGCGGTCTCGCCGGGCTTGAGCCAGCCCAGCACCTGGAGTTCCGCGAGCTGCGCCGCGCTGGGCTTCTCGACGAGGTGCTTGAGGCAGAAGGCCGCGTCGAAGAAGAACAACCCGCCCTTGGTCACGTCCTCGCTGCCCGTCACGGTGACGAGGCCGGAAAACTTGCCGCTGTTCCAGCGCTTGAGCATGTCCGCGTAAGTCTCCGGCTTCACGAGGATGTCGCCGTAGGTCAGCAGGAACGGCTCGCTTCCCGCGAACGACTTCGCCAGCTCCGGCGCCTTGCCCGTGCCGTCCTGGACGACCTGACGCACGTAGCTGATGCATGCACCAAATTTTGAACCATCGCCGAAGAAGCCCTCGACGACCTCCGCGTGCCAGCCCGTGATGATGCAGAACTCGCGGATGCCCACGCTCAACAGGCCCTCGACGATGTGCTGGAGGATGGGCTTGCCCTGCACCCTGAGCATGGGCTTTGGAATTTCGTTCGTCAGGTCGCGCATGCGCGTGCCTTTTCCGGCGGCGAGGATGACTGCTTTCATTTTTGAAGGTTTAATCCGGCGGCGGGTTCGTTTGAAATCCAAACCGTCAGCTCATTGCCGAACCGCTCATGGTCGGCGGCGAAGATACGTTTGCCCGGGCCGGCGTGGAAGAAGATTAGGCATCGCCGCGCTTTCAAATCCGGGCGCGGATTCATCCGTGACGCGATGCCGACCTGCGGGCAGGATCGCCCTCAGTTGATCCATGAACAGAATCATCAGCCTCATTTTTTCGCTCGCGTTCGCGGCGGCCGGTTCGCTCGCGGCGGGCAGACCCAACATTGTTCTCATCCTTGCCGATGACCTGGGTTTCTCGGACCTCGGCTGCTATGGCTCCGAGATCGCCACGCCCAACCTCGACAGGCTGGCCGCCGGCGGGGTGCGCTTCACGCAGTTCTACAACACCGCCAAGTGCCACTCCTCGCGCGTGAGCCTGCTCTCGGGCCGCTGGTGCAGGCAGGCGGGCGACACAAAACTGCCCCGCGCGGTGATCATCCCGGAGGTGCTCGGAAGCGCCGGTTACTTCACCGCCATGACGGGCAAGTGGCATCTCGACAAGGAGCCCACCGACTTTGGATTTGCCCGCTACTTCGGGCACCTGTCCGGCGCGACGAGTTATTACAAGGGCGACAAAACCTTCCGTCTCAACGGCCAGGCGTGGACCGTCCCGGACAAGGGCTTTTACACCACCGTGGCCAACGTTGATCACGCGCTGAATTTTCTCGCGGACGCGCGCACTTCGAAGAAGCCGTGGTTTCTCTACGTCGCGTTCAACGCGCCGCACGCGCCCCTCCAACCCATGGAGGCGGATTACAAAAAGTATCTCGGCAAATACGACGCCGGCTGGGACGTGATGCGCGCCGCCCGCGTGGCGAAGCAAAAGGAACTCGGCCTCTTCGGCAAGGACACCCGGGCCAGCGCGCGCCCCGATCATGTGCCGGCCTGGAGCGCGTTGTCCCCCGAGATGCAGACGTGGGAACGCCGCCGCATGGCCGCCTACGCCGGGTTGATCGACCGTGTGGATCAGGAGGTTGGACGGCTCGTAGCCGACCTGAAGAGCAAGGGCGAGTTCGACAACACGCTCATCCTCTTCGTCTCCGACAACGGCGCCTGTCCGTATGACCGCCGCAGCGTCGGACGCGACCTCGAACCCTGCAATCCCGAGTCCTCCTGGAGCGACAGCACGGGCTGGGCGTGGGCGCGCAACTCGCCCTTCCGCTACTACAAGCAGAACCAGTTCGAGGGCGGCATCGCCACGCCGGCCATCATGCACTGGCCGGCCGGTTTGAAAACCAGGCCCGGCGCGCTCGTGCATTCGCCCGCGCATCTCGTTGACGTGCTACCGACGCTCGCCGAAGTCGCCGGCGCACCGCTGCCCAAGACATGGCCGGGACGTGAACTCACCCCGCTGGCCGGCATTTCCCTCGCGCCGATTCTTGCGGGTGGCGAGATCAAGTCACGCCCTCCAATCCATCTCCTGTTCAGCAGCGACCGCGGGCTGCGCGACGGCGATTGGAAACTCGTCAGCTTTCAGAGCCAGCCGTGGGAACTCTACAACCTGGCCGAGGATCGCACCGAACTGCACAACGTCGCCGCGAAACATCCCGAGATCGTCTCCCGCATGGTGAAGCAATGGCATGACATGGCGTTGAACGTCCTGATGACTCCTGCCAAGGAGCGGACACCCGTCGCCACCACCGCCACCGAACCGAGGCGGAACCCACAGTGGACGGACTACACCTCCCCTGAAGCCAGCGCAGCCCGCCACGATGCCCAGAAGAAGAAGAGAAAAGCTTCGGCACAGGCCGATCCAACCCCTGCGAAGAATCTCGCCATCCGCGCCCGGACGAACACCAAGCTCGCAGTCGAGGGCGACCAGCTCGTGATCACCTGCACCGGCAGCGATTCGGGACTGTCCTTTGACAGGCTGCCCGATCTCAAAGCAGCAGGCCCCTACCAGCTTGTCTTCAGCCTACAGGGCAAGGCCGGCGGCGACGGGGAAATCTTCTGGACCACCGACGCCAAGACCATTCTGCCCAAGGGTCATCACCAGCCCTTCGAGGTGAAGCACGACGGAGAGTGGCACAACATCACGCTCGCCATCGACACGCCGGAAAAACTCCACGCGTTCCGTCTCGATCCCTGCTCGGCTCCCGGCGTCGTGCGGATCAAGGGGCTGACGCTTCAGACTGTTTCCGGCCAGGCACTTCAATCCTGGCCTGCCGTGGCACGGTGACTCATCCCACCCACCCACCAGACACGGACTTGCTCCATCCGGTTGAAAACCGCCCGAATTTGCCGCCTGCGTCCCCAGGTTGCGCTGACACGCCGCCTCCACTACCTTGCGCCCCGCTGAACTATGGCTGAAAAGAAAAAAGACACATCCATCCCCGTCACGGTGCTCACCGGCTTCCTCGGCGCGGGCAAGACCACGCTGCTCAAGCACCTGCTCACCCAGCCGCACGGCTACAAGTGCGCCATCATCATCAACGAGTTCGGCGAGGTGGGCATTGACGGCCAGCTCGTCGTGGGCGCGGACGAGGAGGTCGTGGAGTTGAACAACGGCTGCCTCTGCTGTCGCGTGCGCGGCGATCTGGTGAAGACGCTCTCCGACTTGCTCAAGCGTCAGAAACGCTTCGACTATGTGCTGGTCGAAACCACGGGCCTGGCCGATCCCAGCCCGATCGCCCACACGTTCTACCTGCCGCAGCTTCAGGAAAAACTCCGGCTCGACGCCATCGTCACCGTCGCCGACGCGCGGCATCTGGAGGGCGTGCTGGACAAGGCACCCGAGGCGCTGCCGCAGATCGCCTTCGCCGACATCGTGCTGCTGAACAAAACCGACCTCGCCACGCCCGCCGACCTCGACCGCGTCGAGCGTCGCATCCGCCACATCAACCCGCTGGCGAAGATTCACCGCTCGCACCGCTCGCAAGTGGACATGAAGAACATCTTCAACACCCGCGCCCGTGACTTGAGTGCGCCGTTGGAAATCCCCACCGAGAAGCCCGCGCATGGCGAGGCCGGTCACGAATGCGGCGACCACTGCGAGCACGAACACGCCCATGCCCACAGTCACGATCACGACTGCGGTCATGACCATGAGCACGGCGAGGATTGCGACCATGAGGATCACGGCCACGATCACGCAGGCCGCCACGACGACGCGGTGCGTTCCTTCCACATCCTTGACGAACGCCCGCTGGACTTGAAGCGGACCGAGGCGTGGTTGAACGAGCTGCTGGCCAAGGGCGGTGAGAACATCTACCGCGCCAAGGGCATCCTGCACATCCAGGGCGTGCCCAAGCGGGTCATCTTCCAGAGCGTGCAGATGATGTTCGACGTGGAGCCGGAGCGCTTCTGGAACGCCGGCGAGCAGCGCGGCAACCAGCTTGTCTTCATCGGCAAGGAGCTGGACGAGGCGGGCATCCGCGCGGGCTTCGCTGCCTGCGTGGCGGGTTGAACATTTTTCTCCTGCTCGTAATCTTGACCCTGATCCTGCTCGCTGGCAGTCGAAGAGAGGAGCAGGATTAAGATCAGGATTACGAGCACGAGTCAGCACCATGCCACTCTACGAATACGAACTCTGCGAAGGCGGCTGCGTGGTCTGCGGCGGGCGCTTTACGCTGCGCCGTCCTCTCGACGCCAAGCCGCTCACGGAATGCCCCGCGTGCCGCAAGCCGGTGCGCAAGGTCTTCGGCACCTTCTACTCGCCGAAGATTTTCAAGAAGTTCAACGTGAAGGACGCGACCAATGCGGGCTTCACCGTCCTCAAGAAACTCGGCAAGGGCGAATACGAGACGCACCGGCCCAGGAAGAACGACCCCGGAGCCAAAGTGAAACCGCCGAAGGACTGACCTGGCTGCGGAGCGCGGGCGTCCTCGCCCGCTTTGCGCGTGCTGCCACCGAAAGGGTGCGAATGCTCGATGGCACCAGCCACTTTGCCTTGCCGACAAACGAATTGACCCGGCGCAAGCGCCAGCCTACAACTCGCACCGTGAATGACATTCTGAACCTTCGACTTGCACTTCGCGCGCTGCTGGCCGGCGCGGCGGTCGGGTTCTGATTTCACACACAACGATTTCGAGAACCCCACTGCCACGATGGCGGTGGGGTTTTGGTTTTAGTCCTGCTCGTAATCCTGATCCTAATCCTGCTCCATCCAGGCAGCCGGAACCGGGAGCAGGATTAAGATCAGGATCAAGAGCACGAGTAAGAACTGAACACGAGCCATGCTGAAAGACACCGTCTCCAAATACCGCCCGTTCCCCGGCGTCCACCTCCCGAACCGCCAGTGGCCGTCGCGCACGCTCACGCACGCGCCGCTCTGGTGCAGCGTGGACCTCCGCGATGGCAACCAGGCGCTCGCCGTGCCGATGAACGTGGCCCAGAAGCTCGAGCTGTTTCAGGCGCTGGTGAAGTGCGGCTTCAAGGAGATCGAGGTGGGCTTCCCGTCCGCGTCGAACACCGAGTTCGCCTTCAACCGCCTGCTCATTGAGAAAGGCCTCATCCCGGACGACGTGACCATCCAGGTGCTTGTGCAGGCGCGCGAGGACTTGATTGAGAAAACCTTCCAGTCGCTCGTCGGCGCGAAGCGGGTCGTCATCCACATGTATAACTCGACCTCGCCCGCCCAGCGCCGCGTGGTCTTCGGCAAGTCGAAGGATGAAATCAAGGCCATCGCCATCCAGGGGGCGAAGCTGATTCAAGACCGGCTCCACCGGCTCAAGGGCACCGACGTGACGCTCCAATATTCGCCGGAGAGTTTTTCTGCAACCGAGGTGGAATACGCGAAGGAAGTCTCCGAGGCCGTGATGGACGTGTGGCAGCCCACGCCGCAGCGGAAGATGATCTTGAACCTGCCCGACACGGTCGAGGTCGCGATGCCGAACGTTTATGCCGACCAGGTCGAGTGGATTTGCACCAACATCCGCAACCGCGATTCGCTCATCGTCAGCCTCCACACGCACAACGACCGCAACACCGGCACCGCCGCCACGGAGCTGGGCCTGCTCGCCGGCGCGGACCGCGTCGAGGGCACGCTCTTCGGCAACGGCGAACGCACCGGCAACCTCGACATCGTCACCGTCGCGCTGAACCTCTACATGCACGGCATTGACCCGCGTCTCGACTTCAGCGACCTCAACGCCATCCGTGAGGTATATGAGCGCTGCACCGGCATGACCGTGCCGCCGCGCCAGCCTTACGCGGGCGAACTGGTCTTCACCGCGTTCAGCGGCTCGCACCAGGACGCCATCAAGAAGGGCATCGCCGAATGGGAAAAGGGCGGGCGCACCCACTGGGACGTGCCGTATCTCACGATTGACCCGCGCGACCTGGGCCGCGAATACCGCGAGGTCATCCGCGTGAACAGCCAGTCCGGCAAGGGCGGCGTGGCCTACCTGCTCGAAAGCGAATTTGGCATCGAACTGCCCAAGGACATGCAGCGTGAGTTCGGCCCCATCGCCAACGACCTCGTGGACACGCTGGGCCGCGAGGTGAAGGGCGAGGAGCTCAAGGCGATGTTCTGGAAGGAATACGTCGAGCGCACCACGCCGTGGTCGCTCATCCACTTCCATGCCGACGGCGTGGACGGCGTGTTCCGTTGCCGCGCGAGCGTCTTGCACAACGGCGCCGAGAAGAAAATGAACGGCGAGGGCAACGGCCCCATCGCCGCCTTCGTGAACGCGCTCGCCAACGCAGGCGCGCCGAAGTTCGAGGTCGCCTACTACAAGGAGCACGCCCTGAGCGCCGGCTCGCAGGCCGTCGCCATCGCCTACATCCAGATCAAGCTCGCCGACGGCAAGACCCGCTGGGGCGCGGCCGTGGACACGAACATCGAACTGGCCTCGATCAAGGCAGTGTTGAGCGCGCTGAACCGGGTGTGAGTCAGCTCAGAAAGCAATCAGTGTTCAGTTTTCAGTATCCAGACTGGCCCCAGTGATGCGCACACTCCCGGCTCGAAACTGAACACTGATTACTGAATACTGTCTCCCGTGACTCTGCACCCCAACATCACTTCGGAAATCCTCGCCGCCCTCGGCGACATCTTTGCGCGCAACCAATACGCGGAGCAAATCGTGGACGCGCGGCTCAAGGCCAACCGCAAGTGGGGCGCACGCGACCGGCGGCTCTTCGCGGAAAGTGTTTACGAGAACGTGCGCTGGTGGCGGCGGAACTGGAACCTTGCCGGCCTGCCCGATGCCGAGTGTCTGCTGCCCGAGGCCATCACCGAGGAGCACTTGCGGACCTTGTGGGAGTCGTATTGGGCACGCCACGAAGCCAGCCCGACCGACCCGCAACCGGCCCTCGACGAGACGACGCCCCTCGCCATCCGCGCCTCGATTCCCGACTGGCTGTTTGAACTCGGCGCGAAGGAGTTCGGCGCGGAGTGGCCGGCCTTGCTCGCGGCGCTCAACCAGCCCGCCGATGTTTTCCTGCGCGCGAACTCCTTGCACACGACGGCTGCCGCATTGAAGGCGGACCTCGCCTCGCAGGGCATCGAAGCTGAAGAAATCCCCGGCCTGCCGGATGCGTTGCGATTGAAGGAGCGCCGCAAGCTCGGCAACTCCACCGCCTACTGCAACGGCCTCTTCGAGATTCAGGACGCCGCGTCGCAGCACGTCGCGCCGCTGCTCCAGGTCGAGCCGGGGCAGGTCGTGATCGACGCGTGCTGCGGGGCCGGCGGCAAGACGCTGCATCTCGCGGCGTTGATGAAGAACAAGGGCCGCCTGCTCGCGCTCGACGTGCGGGACAAGCCGTTGCACGCCCTGGCCGAGCGCGCCAAGCGCGCCGGCGTCTCGTGCATCGAACTGGGCGTGCTCGACAAGGAACAGGTGCCCACGGATTTGTTCGCCACCGCCGACCGTGTGCTGCTCGACGTGCCGTGCTCCGGACTCGGGACGTTGCGCCGGAACGTGGACGGGAAGTGGAAGCTCACGGCGAAGGAAGTCGCGCGGCTCACGCGGGTGCAGGCCCGCATCCTCCGGGACTACTCCCAGTTCGTGAAGCCCGGCGGCAAGCTGGTCTATGCCACGTGCAGCCTGCTGCCAGACGAAAACGAGCGGCAGGTGCAAGGCTTCCTCGCCGAGCACGGCGCGGCGTGGACGCTGGAGCAGGAAATTCACCTGCGCCCCGACCGCGAGGGTTTCGACGGCTTCTACGCGGCTCGGCTCGGACGCAATCCGTAGGAGACGACGTGAGGAGTCTCACTCTTAACGCGGAGCACGGAACGCAGAACGCGGAACAAAGTTAGAGACTCCTTACGTCGTCTCCTACGCAAACCACGGGCACCGCGTCTTGACGCCCGCTTCCCCCAGGTGCCAGCCTGCCCATGCTGGTGAGGCTCGCCCACCTGCATGTTCGACGAACTCTTTTTGCGGCTCCGCCAAGCTCCCGCTGCGCAGGCCCTGTTGCGGCGTGTGGAGTCGGGCGGCGCATTCACCTGTGGCGGCGTCACCGGCTCGGCGCACGCGTTTCTGGCCGCGTGGCTGCGCCGCGAGCTTCCGCACCGGCCGATCGTGCTCGTGTCGGAGAACCTGAAGGCGCAGGAGGTCCTGCATCAGGACTTGGAAACGTGGCTGGGCGGCGAGGGGCATGGTTCCAAGTTCAAGGTTCAAAGTTCAAAGCCGGCGGACGCTACGCCCAAGACGCCAGACGCCAGACCCCATTCCCTCCTCTTCTTCCCCGCGTGGGAAACGCTGCCGCACGAGGACAAGCTGCCGCACGCCGACGTCATCAGCGAGCGGTTGGAAACGCTCGTTGAGCTAATGCGGAGTGCGGAATGCGGAGTGCGGAATGAAGACACGCGACCGGTGGATGCTGATTCCGCATTGGTCACCACGTCCATCACCGCGCTGCTTCAGCGCACCTTCCCGCCGGCCATGCTTGCGCAGCGCATGCGCACGCTGCGGCGGGGCGACCGCGTGGACCCGCTGGACCTCATCGAGTGGCTCGAAGACAACGGCTACGACTCCGAGGCGCAGGTTTCGGCGAAGGGCGACATCGCCCTGCGCGGCGGCATCGTGGACGTGTTCCCGCTGACCAGCCCGTGGCCGGTGCGGCTGGAATTTTTCGGCGACGAACTGGAGTCGCTGCGGACCTTCGACCCCGTCACGCAGATCTCACGCGACGGCGGGGAGATGGCGGAAATTGTCCTGCCGCCGGCGGGGGAACTAGGCGTGTTGAAGCAACTGCGCTCCATAGTCGCAGGCTTCAGCCTGCGCGGCGAAACGGAGGAGGAGGCGAAGCGCAACCTGAAGGTTGCGACTACGGAACCGCTGGCGACGCTGCTCGACTACCTGCCCGATGAAACCATTTTCCTCCTTTGCGATCCGGAGGCCATCGAGCACCACGCCGGGGAATATGAGGAATTGGTTCCGGACAACGACCCATTTTTCGCAAGCTGGGCGGAACTGCGCGGCGAGTTGCTGCGGCGCGGCCTGACGGTGCCGGCCTTGACGGAGAAAGAGATGGGAACAACGGAAGATGCGGCGGCACACCTGTCGCTGGGCACCGATCACGCCTTTCTCACCTCCCTCGAAGCCTTCCGTCCCATCACTGAAAGGACGCCCACACAAGAGGTGGCCCAGGCCCAGCGGCGCGAATTCTTTCTGCAACTCCAGCGATGGCTGCACGCGGGCTTTGCGGTTCATGTCGTTTGCAACAACGACGGCGAGTCACAGCGCTTCGGGGAGGTGTGGAGGGATTCAGTGCCGGAGGCGGCGGTCGCCAGCGCACCCACAGTCAGCCTTGGCACGCTGGCGAGCGGGTTCCTGTGCGCGGCGGCGAAGTTCGTCGTCGTCACGGATGCGGAGATTTTCGGGCGCTACAAGGTGCAGCGGCCACGCCGGATGAAATCGGCCCATGCGATTGCGGCGCGATCCGCGCTGGACATTGACTTCACCGAGCTGGAGGAGGGCGATTACGTCGTGCATCTCCAGCACGGCATCGGGCGATTTCGTGGGTTGAAGGTGCTGCCCACGAACAAGCCCGGGCGCGAGCGGCATCACCTGGACGCAGAGGCGCTGCGGCCCGAAGGCCGGTCGTCGGATCAAGGGGCTGCATCTGCACCACCCACTGTCGAGGGCATCGAATGCCTCGTCCTCGAATACGCCCCGTCGGACAGCGATCGTGAGCCGCCCCGGCTCTACGTCCCGATCACCGAGTCGCATCTCATCAGCAAATACGTCGGCGCGGGCAAGATGCGTCCGCCGCTGAACACGCTCGGGGGCAAGCGTTGGGAGAAGACGAAACAGCAGGCCGAGCGCGCAGTCCGGGATGTCGCGGCGGACTTGCTCGCCATCCAGGCCAAGCGCGCCACGCAGCCCGGTCATGCGTTCGGCCCCGACACACCCTGGCAGCGCGAGTTTGAAAGTTCGTTTCTTTACGAGGAAACAACCGACCAGCTCCGCGCCATCACGGAGACGAAGCACGATTTGGAAATTCCCAAGCCGATGGACCGCCTCATCTGCGGCGACGTGGGCTTCGGCAAGACCGAGGTGGCCATCCGCGCCGCGTTCAAGGCCGTGATGGACGGAAAGCAGGTGGCCATCCTCGTGCCCACCACCGTGCTCGCGCAGCAGCACTACAACACGTTCCGCGACCGCATGGCGGACTATCCCATCAGGGTCGAACTGCTGTCGCGCTTCCGCACGCGCAAGGAGCAGCTCAAGGTCGTGGAGCAGCTCGCGGCGGGCGAGGTGGACATCGTGGTGGGCACGCACCGCCTCGTGCAGAGCGATGTGACGTTCAAGGACCTCGGCCTCGTGGTCATCGACGAGGAGCAGCGCTTCGGCGTGATGCACAAGGAGAAATTCAAGCTCCTGCGCACGCATGTGGACGTGCTGACTCTCAGCGCCACGCCCATTCCGCGCACGCTGTATCTCGCCCTCACCGGCGCGCGGGACATGAGCACCATCTCAACGCCGCCGCAGGACCGGCTGCCCGTCGAAACCATCGTCGAGCACTACGACGACCGCGTCATACGCGACGCGATTCGCCGTGAACTGGAGCGGGGAGGACAGGTGTTCTTCCTGCACAACCGCGTGACGACCATCGAGGT